>NZ_JBBNPD010000002.1:0-252272 GCF_040097075.1 Collinsella sp. CLA-SR-H006
GGGATACCCCCTATTTCGCTGTGCGCGCGGAGCCCTCCGCATGCGCCTCGACAGACTTGGGGAACCCCGCCGAAGGAATGGAGTGCGGGCCGACAGAACGGTATCCGCGGATATGAGACTGAGCCGAAGGCGTCGATGACATGCCGGGGGCGGACCGGGACGGGTTAACGGCAGGCCCCGCCGACCGATTGCAAGCGGTCGGCGGGGCCATTGTGGCTCTTGACAGCGGATTGGGTCATATGAGCGAAAGCTCGCCAGAGCGAGCAAGGTGACGTGAAACGAAAGGGCGCTGACCTTCTGGTCGCGCCCTTGAAGTTGAACGTCAGATTGCCGCTCTGGCGGGTTTGCAGCGTCAACTGGTTACGCGGTTCGTAGAACCGCGTAACTGTTAGGGCCGCTGACCCATGCCACCCTCGAGGGTGACGGTCTCACCGTTCATGTACTTAAAGTCGGGACCGCAGAGCTGAACGACCACACGGCCGATTTCCTTCTCGACGTCGCCGTAGTGACCCGCCGGCGGCATGTGGACGTTGGCCTTGAACGCCTCGGGATAGGCATCCTGGAAGTTCTCGAGCGCAGCGGTCCAAGCAAGCGGGCAAACGATATTGACGTTGATGCCGTCCTTGCCCCACTCGTTGGCGGCAACGCGGGTCAGGCCGCGGATGCCCTCCTTGGCGGCAGCATAGCTGCACTGGCCATAGTTGCCAAACAGGCCGGCGCCCGAGGCAAAGTTGACCACGGAGCCCTTGGTCTCCTTCAGGTGCGGATAGGCCTTCTGCATGTACAGATAGGTAGCATACAGACCGGAGTAAATGGCCAGGTTAAACTGGTCCATGGTGTGATCGGCGATGGTCACGCCCGAGGCGCTGGCCTGAGCATTGTTGACGACGGCGTCGATGCGGCCGAACTCCTCAATGGCCTTGTCGATGACGTTCTGGACGACGGCCTCGTTGTCCTGACCAGCCGAGACATCGGCCTGAACAGGCAGAACCTTGACGCCGTACTCGGCCTCGAGAGACTCCTTGGCGGCCTCGAGCTTGGCAACGTTGCGGCCGGTGATGACGAGGTTCGCGCCCTCCTTGGCAAATGCGATATCGATGCCGTAGCCGATGGAGCCAGCGGAACCGTCCTTGAGCGTGGCCTTGCCGCCGCCGGTGACGATCACGGTCTTACCAGTGAAAAGTCCCATACAAAGTCCTTTCAAATCGCGACGGGCACGCCCGCCGACTGCGCGTGTCCAACTTCACGCGCCAAAAGCTGAGATGCAACTTTAGCGTGTTCAAGCGAAAATAAAAGACCGCGGTAGGCGAACGGCACCACGTCGTTCGGCGAAGGGATTGTCAAGTGCAAACTGGATAAAGCGGCCGAGTTATTGTTATCAGATCGAGCCATCGAACACGTTTTGAAACTTTGCTGCGGCGCGCGGGATGTCGGCGCGAGACTTTATCATAGGGTGACAAACAACGATGAGGAGCACATGCCTATGACAGACGAGCTGGACCCCCAGACTCAACAGCATATTGATGATTCCGCAGACGTCACCGCAGATACTGACGCTGTGACCTGCGATGGTATCGACATCGACGACCCCATCTTGGACGAAAGCGCTACGGCGGAAACCCCCGAAACAGAAAACGCCGATGAGCAAAACGACGATGCGCCCGCTCAGGACGACGTCCCGCAAGCAGCGGGCCCCATCGAGGTGTCTTCGGAAGAAGAGCTCGATGCCGTCATGGACTCCATGATGGATGCTGTCAAAGCGATGAAAGACGCCGTCGCCGATGCCGATATTGATGCCGAGGAAGAGGAGGCCGCCGAGGCGGCCTCGACCTTTGTGCCCGGCGAGACTCCGGTTGCCGACCAGGGCAGCACCATGCCCTCGTTTCTGCAGCTCGAGCACCCCACGATTGGCGCCGATGCGGTCGATCCGCACGCAGCAGGCTTTTCTGTGGTCGAGGGCGGTACCGGCAATATCGCCGCGCCGCAGGCTGCCGATGCGGACGCTGCCGACACCGCTCGCCCGACCGCCCCGCACTCCCCCGCCGCGAGCCGCGATCTGGGGACCGCTGTCTCGAACACTGCGAACGCCGTGGGCACCTTTATCGCCCAGGGTGCCTCGGCCATGCGCGAGATGAACGCCGCGAAAAAGGCACTTGCCGATGCCCGCGCCCACCTGGCCGAACTTGAGCAGCGCATTGCCGATCAGGCCGAGGAACTCGAGACGCGCCAGGATATCGCAGGCCGCTACGAGCAGATCGTCGCCGACCAGCGTCAGGCGATCGCCACAGCGCAAAAGACCGCTGCGGCAGCCGAAATCGATCGCGATGTCCATGCTTCCAAAGTAGCAGAGCTCAAGGGTCAGCTCGAACAAATGAAGACAGAGGATGACGCGACCGAGCTCCGCCTGAAGGCCGCGCTCGATGCCGTGGAGGCCCGCGAGGCGAGCTCGCGCGAGACCGGCAACCGCCTCGTTCGCCGTCTTGAGGATTCCAAGCGCATCCGCGACAAGGTGCAGGCCGAGCGAGACGCCGGCATTGCCGCCGCACAACAAACCGTCGACGCCACGCGCGCCCAGCTCGAGACACTGCGTCATGAGTATGCCGAGCTGCAACGCAATCCCTCGGCAAATCCCGCCAACTATACGGTGCGCACTAGCGAGCTCTCGATGCAGATCTCCGACACGGCAGATGCCCTGCGTAAAGCCGAAGAAGATGTCCCGCGTATCACCGCCGACCTTGAACACTCGCTTGCCGCAGCCGAGCAGGCCGTCGAACAGGCGCAGGCCCCCATTGCCGAAGCCAAACGCGCGCACCAAGCCGTGACGGCAGAGGCCGATGCCGCGCGCGACGAGCTGCAGACCGCAAAAACCGCCGCTGCAACGCGCCAGCGCGAACTGCGCGAGAAGATCGCCGCCGAGGACAAGGCACGCCGCGACCAAGAGCAGAGCATCGCCAACGCCCAAGCAGATGCCGCACATGCGCAGTCGATCATCGAACAGGCGAACGAAGTACACGACCACCCAGAGATTACTGAGTCGCTTGCAGGGTCCTTGGCCCGAGACAAAGCCGAACACGCCGAGACCGAGCGCGAAGTCGCCCAGCTCGAGGCCACCGAGGACGCGGTGCGCGAGCGTACCCGCGACTCACGCATCAAATTCACCGGCGCCATCGTCTGCATCGTCGCCGCAATCCTGGTGATCATCCTAGTCTGGCTGTTCGCGAGCAAGTAAACCAGCTGCCAAAAAACGCTCAACGCAGTTGCGGTGAGATAGTTCCTGTTTAGCCCTCAAAAAGCCAATTTAAGAACTATCTCACCGCAACTTATTAGATTGATGCAAGGCAATCTATCCCTCTTGCACCAATCTCTTGACATAAGGAGTGTCCCCAGGTGCCGGCACAAAAGGAACGTCCCCAAGTGCCAAGTGCCCAATGACTACTCAACAACCACGGCAACACCGATGTAATGGCAGAGTCAGCGAGCGGGTCGCATTTGAGACAAGGTGACGTGAAACGAAAGGGCGCTGACCTTCTGGTCGCGCCCTTGAAGTTGAACGTCAGATTGTCCAAATGCGGCCCGCGCAGCGTCGACCGGTTACGGCGTTTGTAAAACGCCGTAACCTACAAGATGAGCATGGCGTCGCCAAAGCTGAAGAAGCGGTAGCGCTCCTCGATGGCGGCAGCGTAGGCATCCATGATCTGGTCGCGGGTGGCAAGCGCGCTCACAAGCATCATGAGTGTAGAGCGAGGCACGTGGAAGTTCGTGATCAACGCGTCGACCACGTGATAGGTCGAGCCGGGCATAAGGTAGAGCTGCGTTGTCGCGTTCTCGCGCACCACGATGTCGCCGCGGCCGAGCGTGTCGGCCCCGTCCTCGCGGCCCTCAAAATAGCGCGCCGTCACAGCCGGATCGGACACCGGCGCGTCCGCGTCAAACGCGCTCTCGAGCGAGCGCACTGCGGTAGTGCCGACGGCGATCACACGATGGCCCTCGGCCTTCGCCTTATGCACAGCGTCGACAACCTCCTGCGACACGTGGTAGCGCTCGGTGTGCATCACGTGCTGTGTAGGGTCGTCCTCCTCCACCAGACGGAAGGTATCGATACCCACCTCGAGCTCGACGGCGGCAAACTTCGCGCCCTTGGCCTCGATAGCGGCCATGAGCTCGGGAGTAAAGTGCAGACCCGCCGTAGGAGCGGCAGCCGAGTGCTCCTCCTTCATGGCGTAGACGGTCTGGTACTTCTCGGGATCGCCCTCGTAATCGGTAATGTAGGGCGGCAGCGGCACGTGGCCGGCAGCGTGGATGGCCTCGTCGAGCGTGCGCGGGTCGCCGGCGGCATTGCAACCGGCCGGCTCAAAGCGCACCAGACGGCCACCGCGGCTATCGGTAACAAAGTCGACGACCTCGGCCGTCAGCACCACGGGCGCGCCCTCGGGCGCATGGGCGCCGCCCGCACGATACTCAATCTGAGCACCGGGCTTCAGGCGCTTACCCGGCTTGACCAGGCACTCCCAGACATGGCCCAGCGGATCCACATCCTCGCGGCGCTTGAGCAGCAGCGTCTCGACCACGCCGCCCGAGCCGGCCTTGCGACCGATCAGGCGGGCCGGCATCACGCGCGTCTTGTTGATGACGAGCACGTCGCCCGGCTCGATATAGTCGATGATGTCGCGGAAGATGCGGTGCTCAACGGTACCGCCGTGCTCCAGCGGCGTTCCCGCCTGGGAGCCCTTGCGATCAACCACCAGCAGGCGGCAGGAGTCGCGCGGCTCGGCAGGAGCTTGGGCAATCAGTTCCTCGGGAAGGTTGTAGTCAAAATCATCGGTACGCATCTTTGCCTCTTTCACAAAGCGCGTCAGTCGAAAAAATCGACTGACGCGCGCATCATTCTCCCCTGTATCCTATCAGCTTGTTGAGAGAAATATAGTATGGAAACAGATTTGCGACTGTTTTCTCAACGCCCCGCTACTTAAGCGTTGCGTACATCACCGCCTTAATCGTATGCATGCGATTCTCCGCTTCTTGGAAAACACGAGACTTATCGGACTCAAAAACCTCGTCCGTGACTTCCATTTCGGTAACTCCAAACTTCTCAGCAATTTCGGCACCAACAGTAGTATTAGTATCGTGGAAGCTCGGAAGGCAGTGGAGGAAAATCGCCTCGGGCTTTGCCATAGACATCACCTCAGCGGTCACACGATACGGCGACATGAGCTTAATGCGGCTTTCCCACAGCTCTGCGGGCTGACCCATGCCAACCCAAACATCCGTGTAAATTACATCGGCATCACGAGCGCCTTCCTCAATATCCTCTGTAATGGTAATCGTCGATCCATGCTCGGCCGCAATACGACTACATTCTGCAAGGAGTTCAGGATCATAGGATGTAGCCCCCTCCGAATTTCCCCCGATTGGGCCGCAAGAACAGTAGTTAATGCCGAGCTTAGCGCAAATGACCATGAGCGAATCAGCGACGTTTCCGGCCGCCTTACCAAAAAATGTAAGTTTCCTGCCCTTAATCTCTCCAAACTCTTCACGCATGGTCAGAATATCGGCAAGCACTTGAGTCGGGTGAAATTCAGTAGTCAGCCCATTCCAAACGGGAACCCCAGCTTTTGCAGCAAGCTCCTCAACCTTCGCCTGTTCAAAGCCGCGGTATTCAATTCCGTCATACATGCGGCCAAGGACGCGAGCCGTGTCCTCAATCGACTCCTTTTTGCCCATCTGAGACGAGCCCGGATCCAAATAAGTTACACCCATGCCAAGGTCAAGTGCACCAACTTCGAAGGCGCAGCGAGTACGCGTGGAAGTCTTCTCAAATAGCAAAACAATATTCTTGCCTTCAAGGTATTTATGCGGAACACCGGCACGCTTCATGCTTTTGAAGTTAGCAGAAAGCTCAAGCAGATACTCAATCTCTTCCGTCGTGTAATCAAGCAGCTTCAGAAAACTGCGCCCAGCGATATTAACACCCATATTCGCCATCTCCCATCACAGTGGATTTGCAACTAAATATCTTCGCGCCAGAAGGGCATGCTCATGCAGCGCGGGCCACCACGACCGCGGGACAGTTCCTCGGAGGGAACGACCAAAAGTTCCAAACCGTTCTTGTAGAGCTCATCATTTGTGACAACATTGCGCTCGTAAACACAGACTTTACCAGGAGCAACGGCAAGAGTGTTCGACCCGTCGTTCCACTGCTCGCGGGATGCCTCAACCATATCGCCGGCACCGCACTCAATAAGCTGCACCTTCTCCACGCCAGTAGCCATTTCAAGAATATGTTCAAGCGTGTCATCAATCTCTTGAACAGCGACCATTCCCTCAGAGTCACCACGAGTCAGACGATAAACACGAAGGGTCTCAAAAATACCGGGATAAACTGTGAACTTATCGAAATCCACCATGGTGCAAACGGTGTCAAGATGCATGTAAGCATAGCCGTTGGGGATTTTAATAGCGTAAACGGTATCGATCTCAGAATTCCCAGATCCCCAGAACAAATTCTTTGCAAGCTCCTCAATCGCAGCCGCCTCAGTTCGCTGGCTAATTCCAATAGCCAAGGTATGAGCGTTAATGTTAAGCACATCACCGCCCTCGATATGCCAGGGATTCTTATGGTCGTACCAAATCGGAGTCCCTGCATAATCGGGATGGTATTTGAAAATCGCTTCGTAGAAGGGCACTTCACGATCTCGCTGTTTCCAATACATATGGTGAAGCAGAACGCCTTTGCCCACGGAAGCAAGAGGATCGCGAGAGAAATATGAACTCGGAAGAGGCTTCAACACCAAATCATCGGGCTTCGCATCCTCATTATCCATCATACTAAGCGTAGTCGAAACGCGAGGCAGCTCAAGGTCACGATAACGATACCCCCCCATAGCCTCAAGTACAAACTGATACGAATCTGAAATAGCGTCGAGCTTTTCACGAACAGCCTGCTCAAGCATAGGATTGACAATCCCGCTCTCAGCCATAAATGTATCGGTAAACTCAGCGCGAGCCGAGGGGCATGCATCCAGCGCTTCAGCAACGAGTTTCTCCATATAGAGAACCTCAACACCTTCGCTCCTCAGAAGATCCGCAAAGGCATCATGCTCCTTTTGAGCCACATCAAGATAGAAACAGTCGTGAATCCAGACATCATCGAACTCTTCTGCCTTTACGTTCACAAGGTCACGACCGGGGCGGTGAAGCACAACTTTCTTGAGCTTACCAATCTCGCTGTGTACATTCAGTCCTTTAGACATTCCTGTTACTCCATTTCAGCCATGAAACCTACAGGGCAATAAGTCCCGAGATTGCTACGAATACGATATTGATGAGCGACACGACCAAGAAGAATTTCCAAACGGTCTTCCACCACTGGCCAAGCTTGATCTTGCACACGCCCAAACCCGCTACAAGAATGGCGCTAGTAGGACAGATCAAAGACATCGTCGCGCTACCCATGGAGAGAGCCCACACGGCGGCCTCGGGATTAAGGCCCATGAGTTCGGTCAAAGGTCCAAAAATGGGAGCGGTCAGTGCTGCAAGGCCAGATGAGCTGGGAACCAGAATCGCCAGGAGGTTCTCAACCGCATAAAGAAGCGTAGTAAAGAGAACCGCCGGGATGCCGCCCAGACCAGTGGCGAGCGCATTGAGGATGGTATCGATGATCATGCCGTCAGAGGCAATGACAAGGATGCCACGCGCAAGTCCAACGACAATTGCCGAGAAAGCAAAGTCAGCGATACCCGCAACAAATTCCTGAGCGATGACGTCCTGACTAAAGCCCGCAATAACACCAGCCAACAGGCCCATGGCCAAAAAGACCGCAGAAATCTCGTTCATATACCAGCCCTGGGTCACAAGTCCCCAGATGATAAGGCACATACCAGCGATAAATACCGCAAGCACGCCTTTTTGACGACCCGTAAATTCCGCGTCAAGGGCAGATTCATCGGCAGCGAACTCGACTTTCTTGGCGATATCATCCTCAAATGTGATCGATGACTCAGGGTTCTTCTTTACCCTTCGTGCATAGAGGACAACCCAAGTAATTGCAACGGCAGTCAAAACAACCCAGGCAATCATACGCAGCCACAGCTGGGGGTTGCCCTGAATACCAAGAATACCTTGCGCAATGAGAACATTAAACGGATTAATCGTTGAGGCGATGTAACCCGTGCGCGCTCCAACGAACACGACCATGAACGCCGTCATCGAGTCGAAGCCCATAGCCATCATAATTGGCATGAAGATCGCAAAGAACGGGAGAGTTTCTTCCGCCATGCCAAAGCTCGTTCCGCCCAATGCAAAGAGAACCATCGCAATAGGAATAATTAGAATGTCTTTGTTCTTAAAGCGGCGAACGACACGACCCATTCCGCTCGTGATAGCGCCCGTTTTAGTAATAACCTGAAACGAACCGCCCACAATCAAGATGAATGCAACGACCTCAATTGCCTCTTGTATACCGCGCGTTGGAGCCTGAAGAACATCGAAGACGCCTTGTCTGAGATCTACTTCATCCCCGGTTTCCTCGTCAATATATGTCTTTTCACTCTGCTCATACGTACCTGCGACAGTGACTTCACGACCGTTCACCTCCTGACGCTGATAGGACCCAGAGGGAACAATCCACGTGAGAACAGCGAAGATGACCATAAGTGCAAAGATGATCGCATATACGTGCGGGACCTTGAACTGCTTGATGCCTTTCGAACTTTCCGCTGCCATATCTCCTCCTTCATTCCTTTTCCCATCTATCCAGCTGGCACCATAAATGTATGAGGTTGCTCAGCGGTGGTCGGCCAACCATCGCCATCGTGTCGCTTTTCACCTATGAACGGCAGCTAAAGTGACGTTATTAATCAATCTGATATTTAAAATTGATGTTATTTATCAATTACATACGTCTTTTAACTTTTCCGCAACACAACAAGGAACCTGCCTTAGCCTTATATAAAAACCAGCAGGACAGGAGACAGACATGCAAGGCGTACACATAACAAATGAAATCGGTCATTTAAAAGCCGTACTTGTCCATCGACCAGGAACTGAAACACAAAACTACCCTGATGCCGACTTCAGCCAAGTTTTCTCCCTGCGAAAATGGAGCGGTCGTTTTGACCTCGACAAAGCAATATATGAGCACGATTCCATGGTTCAATTGCTTGAGAAGCATGGCGTAGAAACCATTGAAATTAGGGACCTTCTCGAAGACTCACTTGAAACTGAGCCCCAATCACTTAAATGTTTTATTGATGACTACCTCCGTTGCAGTGGGGCAACAGGCAGAGAGTTCCTCGAGACAATAACCCAGCTGTTTGAGAACGCTAAGAACACCCAGGAATTGGTGAATATAGTACTTAACGGCATTCGCTTTGGAGACACTGAGCTATGTTCAAACCAGTCGGAAACACTACGGGCGCTCGTGCACGAGCAATTTGACCCCGCCTCGCTCTTGGTCAATCCCCTCAACACGCTTTTTTTCACTCGTGATCCTGCTGTGGTAGTCGGAGACGGCATCATCCTAAATCATATGTATTGGCCTGAGCGTGATCGTGAGGTCGCCTTATACCGGCAGATATTCACCCACCACAAGATCATGGGAGAAACCCCGGTATGTGATTTGAACAGGAGTAGTTACCATATCGAAGGCGGAGACATTCTTGTTATCAGTGCTAAGACATTATTAGTTGGAATCTCTGACCGAACTGAACCCGCCGCCGTCGAGTCACTTGCCAAAGAGCTCCTGACCTCAAATAAATTCCAGACTACCGAGCTAATTGCGATTCGAGTCCCCTCTGACGGGCTGCGTATCCACCTCGATACGTTCATAAGTAGAATTGATCACGACGCGTTCCTCATCGATCGTGAGATATGCAATGCCGTTGATGCATACAGCATTCAACTAAAACGATCCGGAAAGGGCCTTACGATCACTCCTATCGATCGCACGATTCCGGAAATACTCTCTGCAGCCTGTTGCGAACCAATAAAAGTAATTGACTGCGGAGGCGGGAATCAAACCGCCTACGAAAGAGAGCGCCGGAACAACGCAACGTCTATCCTTGCGCTCTCGCCAGGAAAACTATGCGTATATGAAGAAAACGTTTGGACCAACGAAGCGCTTGAGAAAGCAGGAATGGAATTATTCCCGTTATCCATTGACGAGCTCACCAAAGGCTATGGTGGCACAAACTGTCTATGCCTCCCTCTGTGGCGAGAGGATCTATAGCCATGGGCTTCGGGGCAAATATTCGTAAACTCCGCACCATGGAGCATCTTGGTCAGGCGCAACTTGCAGAGATGTTGGGGGTATCTAAAGAGACCGTTTGTCGTTGGGAAAAAAGTCGGTATGCCCCCCGTGAGCGCCATATTGAAAAGTTACAAGCGCTCTTCGGTTGCACCCGCGATGAACTTGTTGGCGAGGAAAACGGTTTGGCCGTAAAGCTCGCAAATAAAAGAATCGTCACCGACGAAGACCCTGCTATCCACGAAATGGAGGGCGCATTTCCCGTCATCGATATCGAATCGCAAAAGCGCCGCATCACGCACAGCCAACAAAATGCTTGCGCGCCTGTAGACGTAGCCAAGCGTCACCCACATAGCGTTTTCGTTAAAATCAAAGGTGACGAAATGTCCCGCATTTACCCTCCCGGCAGCTTACTACTTGTCGATACCACCGCAAAGCCTTGGAACGGCTGTGCTGTATTGGCGCTCGCAGACGGTAAAACACCGGTAATTAGGCGATTTGCAGAAGGAAACGACATGATTGTGCTGTCGTCCCATTCATATGCAACAGCAAGTCCGGATCTGATGTTTAACAAACGGAGGATTAGAATCATAGGAGTCGTCGTTTGGTATCAAGCGAGCCACGATCACACGCTTAATTAAATCGACTTTCCCAAAAACGACCGTACCGCACAGACAGCTCAAAGCCCCAGCCCAAAATGAACTACTTTTTGGACGCTTTGCGCTCGTCGCGGATGCGGGCGCGGTCCATGGCCGCCTCGGCAGCCGAGAAGCGGCAACCACAGTAGTTCTGCCGATACATGCCCAGCTCGCGCGAACGGCGTGTCGCCTCGGGGTAATACGGACGAAAATCGCGAATCACCGGAGTGAGACCGCGGGCGGCAGCCAGACGCTCCAACACATCATTGCAGGTTTCGAACAACTGATACGGCGAGACGGCGAGCGTCGTACCCACAAACTCAAACCCACATTCCCGGGCCACACGGCACGCCTCGGCCAAGCGCAGGGCATAGCACGCACGACAGCGACGGGGCCGATCGGCACCCAGCGGTGCCACGCCGGCCTCCCAGCGCTCACGGTCCTCCCCCGCCTCGATAAGCTCGATGTCGCCTTCGGCACACCACCGGCGCAGCTCGTCCAGGCGACGCTGCCATTCATCGTGCGGCTGAATATTGGGGTTGGTCCAGCAAATCGTGGGCTCAAACCCCTCCTCGCGCAGCAGGCGGACCGGCTCAAGCGAGCATGGTGCACAGCACGCATGCAGCAACAACGACTTCATCGACATCTCCTCACCCAAAAAAGCGCACGCCAAAGGACGTATCCTCGCAGGCGACAATGCGGCGGTCGCGCAGGATCGTCCGCACGTAGTACCAGTCGCCCACGCAGCCCGAAAGGTGCAAACCAGCCGCCAGATAGCACAGCAGCGGATAGCCCGAAAACGCAAACCCCAGGGCAAACGCTGTCGTCACAACAACCGTCGGCGCCAGGCAAACTGCCACGTACCGCCGGCGCGAATACACAATCCCCTCGGCGCAGGCATAGATCATCGCCGTCTCGCGATTCGCCCCAAAGGTCACCTTCGCGCCCGCAGGCGCCAGCAGCTTAAAAAACACACCGTGCACCAGCTCGTGCACGGCAAATGACGCCGCAGAAACCGCAGCCAAGCCGACTATCCAGCCCACGACAGCCATCCAGCCGCCCGCGTCAGCCGCATCCAAGTCTGCAGGCCCGCCCAGCAGCATAAACACCGGTACCAAGCACACGGCAAACACGCCGACGACGACCATCCCCCACACGAAGCAAGCGTGCAGAAATTCCTCGTCCTCAAACGCATGTATGTTGGAAATCTCATTCATAGCATCTTAGGATAGCGCCCCTGCCACGTACCCGTCCGCATGTGCGATAATGTCGAACGATATGCACGAATTGACCACCGCGTCGCCAGGCCTTGCGCCCGGCCGCGCTCTCACCATATGCGAAGGAGTCCCATGGCATCCAAATACTCCATGAACGACCGTCCCAGCTGGCCTCGCCGCGCCATCGTTACCGCCGGCGAGCCCTATGGCAACAAGGGCCTTCACTTTGGCCACGTTGGCGGCGTCTTTGTCCCGGCCGACTTCTTCGCCCGCTTCCTGCGCGACCGTCTGGGCCGCGAGAACGTCATCTTCACCTCGGGCACCGACTGCTATGGCTCGCCCATCATGGAGAGTTACCGCAAGCTCAAGGAGAACGAAGGCTACGATAAGTCCATCAGCGAGTATGTCGAGTCCAATCACTCCCGCCAGGCCGCGACCCTCAACAACTACAACATCAGCTGTGACATCTACGGCGGCTCGGGCCTTGAGCCGGCTGCGCAGATTCACAACGAGGTGACCGCCGAGATTATCAAGCGCCTGCACGAGCAGGGCACCATCTCCAAGCGCTCCACGCTGCAGTTCTACGATGCCAAGGCCGGCACGTTCCTCAACGGCCGTCAGGTGATCGGCCGCTGCCCCATCCAGGGCTGCAAGTCTGAGAAGGCTTATGCCGACGAGTGCGACCTGGGCCACCAGTTTGAGCCCGAGGAGCTCATCGCGCCCAAAAGCCAGCTCACCGGCGAGGTGCCCGAGCTGCGCCCGGTCGACAACCTCTACTTCGACCTGCCGGCCTACCTCGACTTTATGAAAACCTATACCGCCAAGCTCGCCCAGAACCCGCAGGTTCGCTCCGTGGTCTCCAAGACCATGGAAGAGTGGCTGCTGCCGGCTCAGCTCTACATCCAGAACAAGTTCCGCGAGGCCTTCGATGCCGTCGAGGATCAGCTTCCCGAGCACACCGTGCTGGAGCCCGAGGGCAACAAGAGCAGCTTTACCGTCACCTTCCCCAGCTGGAAGGAGCGCGACGATGCCCACGCGGTGCTCGCCAACGGCGGCGTGCGCTTCCGCAGCGGCAAGGCGCTCGTACCCTTCCGCATCACCGGCAACATCGACTGGGGCGTTCCGGTGCCCGAGGTCGATGGCGTCTCCGACGTCACCTGCTGGTGCTGGCCCGAGAGCCTGTGGGCTCCCATCAGCTATACGCGCACCGTGCTCGCACGCGATGCCAAGGCCGCCGGCGTGACCGAGGGCGTCGCCGCCCAGGATGCCGCCCTCATGGGCGAGCCCGCCGCCGATTCCACGCAGGTCCCCGCGCCCACCTACCAGCACAGCTCGCTCGACTGGCGCGACTGGTGGTGCTCGGATGACGCACAGATCTACCAGTTCATTGGCCAGGACAACATCTACTTCTATTGCATCGCGCAGACCGCCATGTGGGAGGCCCTGGGTTGGAACCTCACGCAGAGCACCGTCAGCGCCTGCTACCACCTGCTCTACATGGGCAAAAAGGCAAGCTCGTCCTCGCAGACGCCTCCCCCGCCGGCAGACGACCTGCTCAACCACTACACCTGCGAGCAGATGCGCGCGCACTGGCTGTCGCTCGGCCTGTCCGAGAAGCCGGTGAGCTTTAGCCCCAAGGCATACGACACCCGCGTGACCAGCAAGGACAAGGACGGCAACGAGGTGCACGCCTGCGACGACAAGCGCGTCATCGATCCGGCCCTTAAGGAAAGCGCCCTTTTGACCGGCGTCTTCAACCGCCTGGCCCGCAGCTGCTTCTACGGCGTCGCCGTCAAGGAGGGCGACGAGAGCCCCTATCGCAACGGTTGCATCCCCGCCGGCGCCGCCTCGGCCACCGTGGTGGAGGCCGCCGAGCAGGCCGCCCTCGCGTTTGAGCAGGCCATGTACAAGTTCGAGACGCACCGCGCGCTCGCTGTGTGCGACGACTACCTGCGCGCCGCCAACAAGCGCTGGAGCGACGCCTCCAAGGCTGCCAACAAGCTTGAGGGCGAGCAAGCCAATACCGCGATGACGCAGGCCCTCGTCGACGCCTTCACCGAGCTGCGCGTGGCGACCGTGCTCATGCACGGCATCGTGCCGGCCGGCTGCGAGCTCATCTGCGAGTACTTCGACGTTGACCCGGTCGCCTTCTTTAGCTGGGATAACATCTTCGCCTCCACGGATGAGTTTGTGGAGAGCTTGGGCGAGAAGCCCGGCGAGCACCGAGTGAAGCCGCTGCCCCCGCGCTTCGACTTCTTTAGCAAGCACGAGAGCCAGTACTAAAGCACGCCAGCAACGGCGTACCCGGAAAGTAGTCAATTTGGGACGGGAAGGAAAAACGGATGTCCAAGCCGCGTCGTCGTAAGCAGAAAAAGCAGGTTAAGCCCGAGCTCAAGCTTAGGCAGTTTGCCTCCACCGAGCTTTCCGACCAGCTTGCCGCCCAACACTCCGCCGCCGACCTGCCGCGCTTTATGGTCGACACGGTCGCCGGCGCCTATGCGCCCGCCGATGCCGAGCTCATGATCGAGGGCTTCGGCGCCGCGGCCACACGCCCGGTCACGCTGCGCGCCAATACGCTCAAGGCGACCGCCGAGGACATCGCTGCGGCGCTCGATGCCGCCGGAATCGCCCACAACCCCGTCGCCTGGTACCCAGACGCCTTTATCCTGCCCGAGGCCCAGGTTTCTGATCTGTGGGACCTCGACATCTACCGCGACGGCAAGATCTACTTGCAAAGTCTGTCGTCCATGATGCCGCCGTTGGTCCTGGGCGCTCAGGCCGGCGAGGACATCCTCGACATGTGCGCAGCCCCTGGCGGCAAGACAACGCAGATCGCCGCCCTCACCCAGGGCCAGGCACACCTCACGGCCTGCGAGATGAGCATTCCCCGCGCCGAAAAGCTCGAGTCAAACCTCCATCGCCAGGGTGCCAAAAACGTGCCCGTCATGCGCATCGACGCACGCGAGCTCGACGAGTTCTTCCGCTTCGACCGCATCCTGCTCGACGCTCCCTGCACCGGCACGGGCACCGTCATCAGCGGCAACGAGAAAAGCCTGCGCGGCCTCACCGAGCAGTTGCTGAGCAAGTGCGCCCGATCGCAGCGAGCACTTCTGGATCGCGCCATGGGGGCCCTCAAACCGAGCGGCACGCTCGTCTATTCGACATGTTCGATCTTGCCGCAGGAAAACGAGGATGCCCTGCAAGAGGCCCTCGACAAGCACATGGACTGCGAGCTCATCCCCCTCGACAGCACGCCGAGTGAAAGCGAAGCACGCCGCGCCCGCGAAGCCGGTGAGGAACCGCGCATCGAGTGCAACGCCCTTACCGAGGCCATTGCCGCGGGCCACGTCTCGGCCATTGCCAACGGCATGCCCGGCACGCTGACCATTCCGCCCAGTCGCGACTTTGAGGGCTTCTATATCGCCCTGGTCCGAAAACGCAGCTAGCGCACGGATTCAAAACTCAACAAACTATCTCCGTGCGCGCTTGTCCTGCTGGTCACGGCACTGCTTAAGTGCCTCGCGCTCCTTGCGCTCGGCCTTTTTGCCCTTAATGGCCGTGACCGCAAAGTAGATGACCGCGGCGGCAACGATTGCGCCCACGCATAGGCCAATCGAGCCTAACATTGCCGAGAATTCCATACCGCGTCACCTCTCTTTTGTATACGGGACATTCAAGATAGCACCTCGATTCCCGCCACCACAGCTCCTTCACGTTCGCCAGCCCTTCAGTCTAACGGATGGCGCGGCGGGGAAAAATCAACTCGTCAAACGATTTAGCAATCGTAGCGCCGGTCGCACGCTGACGGGCGCACAACATAGAAACGGACCGCCATGGATTCTCTCAACGATTTGAACGAGCGCGTCGACGCCTTTGTCGGCACCAGCTCCTTCGATACGCCCGCCGCGACCGACGATCAAGCCCCCATCGATGTGCCCGCCGAGGTTCACGAAGACGTCGTCGCCTCGGTCGACTTCTCCGAGGTTGAGCTTGCAGACGAATTTACCGAGCCCCAGGTGGCCGTAACCCCCAACGGCCTTTTGCCCATGGAGCCGCTGCCCATCGACGGACGCCTGCGCAAGGCGGCCCTCCGTATGCCCGATGAGATCGAGGAGGCCAGCGGCTTTACGCTCTTTGGCCGCCGCATCAAATCGCTCATCTACACCACCGACGTGGCGGTCATCCGCAACTCCAATGCCGACGCCGTGTTTGCCGTCTACCCCTTCACGCCGCAGCCCGCCATTACGCAGGCGCTGCTGACCGTTGCCGAGTGCCCGGTCTTTGTGGGCGTTGGCGGCGGCACCACCACCGGTAAGCGCTCCGTGCAGATGGCGGCCGTTTCCGAGATGCAAGGCGCGGCGGGCTGCGTGGTCAACTCCCCCGCTACTGCCGAAATGGTCGAGCACATCACCAACATCGCCGACATCCCCGTCATCGCCACGGTCGTTCGCTGCGACGACGATGCTCACGCCAAGGTGCGCGCCGGAGCCAAGATTCTCAACATCGCCGCCGGCAAGAACACGCCCCAGGTCCTACGCGAGCTGCGCGAGCACTATCCCAACCTGCCGCTTATCGCGCCGGGCGGCAAGACGCCCGAGAGCATTCGCGAGACCATCGCCGCCGGCGCCAACGCCATCATCTGGACACCGCCTTCGGCCCAGCAGCTACAGACCGACATGATGCAGCGTTATCGCAAGATGAAGGAAGACGCCACACCTGTCATCTCGCGCGACAACGTGCCCATTATCGACCAGGTCGCCGCCGCCGAGGTCAGCCAAGTCGAGAACATGAATCCCGATGTGCCGATTCCCGACGAAGTCATCGAGCGCGTCGCTTCGATCCACGAGCGCGTCGAGGAGCATCGCGCCAACCGCGGCCTCAAGCCGTCACTGCACGGCTTTTTCTTCCGCGGAAAGAAACGCTAGCCGCAACAGCAAGGCCCGCCCCACAAACGTGAGGCGGGCCGTTTTCGTTTGAGCAATCATGCAGCGACGTGATGGGGCAAATTAATCCACGCGCTTGTCGCCCATAAAGAAGAGCGCCACCGTACCAGGTCCGGTATGCGAGCCAATCAGAGTACCGATGTCATTGATCTCAATCTTGCCTTTAAGCTGCGGAACCTGTTCCTCAATCAGTGCCGCGACCGCCTCAGCATCCTCGCGGCACGCCGACTGCGACATGATGCACTTACCCGAATAATCTGCACCGTCCTGTACGTGTGCCATCATGGTCTTAGCCATCTCGGAAATCGCGCGCTTCTTAGTGCGAATCTTCTCACGTGGCGACAGCTTACCTTCGCAATCGACCGTCATAAGCGGGCAAATCTTAAGCGCCGTGCCGATGATCGCGCTCGCGGCCGAAATGCGACCGCCGCGCAGGTAGCTCGACAGATCGGTCGAGAAGAACCAGTGGTGCAGGTTGAGCTTGTGCTCCTCGATCCAGGCAGCCGTCTCGTCGAGTGAAGCCCCGCTATCGCGCACATCGGCGGCATATTCCAACAACAGGCCAAAGCCCGAAGACGCCGCCAGCGAATCGATGACGCGCACCTTGCCGCCCTCGGGATAGCGATCCGCAAGCATCTGCGCCGCGACGCAGGCCGATCCATACGTGCCCGAAATACCCGACGACAACGTCAGGTGCAGCACGTCTTTACCCTCGGCAACAAACGGCTCCCAAAACTCCTCGTACTCACCCACGCTCACCTGAGACGTCTTGGGCATGGCGCCCGCGGCAATCTGGGCAAAAAACTCGTCCGGCGTAATCGACTGATACAGATCGTCCGTATAGACAACATCGTCGATCTCGTAATGAAAACACACGACAGGGATATTGCGCGACGCAAAGAACTCACGGGTTCGATCGGCGGCGGATTCACAGGTCAGGACAAAATCACTCATATGAGGCTCCTTACTCATTGCTGCGCAAATTATCGCACAGTGAGCCTACATGCGGTACATATGTCCACTATTTACCAAATCGAACCAAAAATAGTGAACATCTTTACCACCATCGTCTCCACCGGCCCCACGCATAAATATCTGAGAAAACACCCTCTGTCGTCTCCACCCAACCGCCATATCTACCTCAACTAAATCGATTTACCAAACCGTTCAGCCGACAATTCAGCCGCTGGCGCAAAATCGAAACAAAAGCGGCGCATACTGATAAACGTTTGACGTTGTTTATCAGTTTTACCAACCATATCGGAAGGTGTTTCATGGTCGCATTCGATCGCAACCCGCAAGACTTCAAGTATCTGCGTCTGCTGTCGAGACAATTTCCCACCGAGCAATCCGCGTTTACCGAGATCATCAATCTCTCGGCCATTCTCAACCTGCCCAAAGGCACTGAGCATTTTATGAGTGACGTGCACGGCGAATACGAAGCCTTTATGCACATCCTCAACAACTGCTCGGGCGTCGTGCGCGAGCATGTCGACGAGATCTTTGGCGACACGCTCTCCTTTGACGAAAAGGGCGAGCTGTGCACGCTCATCTACTACCCGCGCGAGAAGATCGACCTGGTCCGCAGCCGGCGCGAGGACTCGCCAGCCTGGTACAAGACGATGCTTGACCAGCTCATCATGGTCGCTCGCTCACTTTCAAGCCGCTACACGCGCTCCAAGGTGCGTAAGGCCATCCCGCGCGACTACGCCTACATCATCGACGAGTTGTTGCACACGCACCCGGACGAGAACAACTATCGCGTGCGCTATCACGAGCGCATCGTGGAGTCCATCCTGGAGACCGCCAGCGCCGACGACTTTATCGAGTCGCTCGCCTCGCTCATCAAGCGCCTGGCCGTCGACCACCTGCACCTGGTGGGCGACATCTTCGACCGCGGCGGCGGCGCGGCCAAGATTATGGACCGACTGCTCACCTACCATTCACTCGACATCCAGTGGGGCAACCACGACCTGCTGTGGATGGGCGCTGCAGCCGGTGAGCCCGCCTGCATCGCCACGGTGCTGCGCAACAACCTGCGCTACGACAACTACGAGATCCTGGAGAACGACTACGGCATCTCGCTGCGTGAGCTTGTCGCCTTTGCCGATGCCACCTACACCGCCGGTGAGTCCATCACCCCGCTGATCAAGGCCATAAACGTGCTGCTCTTTAAGCTCGAGGGCCAGATTATCCAGCGCCACCCCGAGTTCGATATGACCGACCGCCTGTTACTCGACAAGATCGACCACGACACCGGCACAGTCACGCTCGCCGACGGCAGCGTGTGGCCGCTCACGACCAACGACTTCCCCACCGTCGACCCGGCGGACCCCTACACGCTCACGTCTCAGGAGCAGCACATCATCGACAAGCTCGTGTCAGAGTTTGTCACCGCCGATCACCTGCATCGCCATATCGATTTCCTCTATTCCCACGGCTCGATGTACAAGGTCGCCAACGGCAACCTGCTGTTCCATGGCTGCGTTCCGCTCAACGAAGACGGCACCTTTAGCAGCATGAACTGTCTGGGCACCTGGCACGCTGGCCGCGATTATCTCGATTTTTGCGACCACATCGCCCGCCGCGCCTGGCGCGTGGGCGACTGCGACGCCCTCGACTGGATGTGGTACCTGTGGATTGGCTTCAATTCACCCGCCAGCGGACGCTTAGTGCGTACCTTTGAGCGCGCCTATATCGCCGATAGGAGCACCTGGGTCGAGCCGATGGACCCGTACTTTACGCTTACCAAGTCGCCCTCGGTCTGCGATGACATCATGCGCGAGTTTGGCGTCGCGCCCATGGCATGTTCGCCGACCGGACACATCATCAACGGCCACACGCCCGTTAAAACCACCAAGGGTGAGCAGCCCATCCGCGCCGAGGGCAAGCTGCTGGTCATCGATGGCGGCTTCTGCCGCGCTTACCATCCCAAGACGGGTATCGCCGGCTATACGCTCATCTCGAGCTCGCGCGGCTGCCGCCTCAAGTCGCACCGGGCCTTTACGACGGTTGCCGAGGCACTTACGCGCAACGTGGACATCGAAAGCGAGACCAACCGTTTTGACCAAGCGGACCGTCGCCGCATGGTGAGCGACACCGATACTGGCGCCAAGATCCGCAGCCAAATCCAAGACCTGCGTCAGCTGCTCGATGCATATAGAAACGGTACTATCGAGGAGCGCGCCTAGCACCACCCGCGGGGATTGGCTAAACTTGCTGAGTTTATCATCCCCACGGCGTCCCCGCGCCACCCTAAGGCAGGTACCATGCAAAAGCTCCTTGCGCAGATCATGAAATTTGGCGTCGTCGGTGTCATTGCCACGGTTATCGACTTTGGCATTATGAATCTGCTCCACTACGGTCTCGGCCTCAACATCCTGATCGCCAACACCAGCGGCTTTATCATCTCACTCATCTTTAACTACCTCGCAAGCATGAAGTACGTGTTTGCGCACAAGGAAGGCATGAGCCGCCGCCGCGAGTTCATCATCTTTGTCGTGCTGTCCGTGATCGGTTTGGTGCTCAACGACGGCATCGTGCTGGCGCTCAACGCCGGTCTGGGGCTCGAGGCCAATATCGCCAAGATCTGCGCCACCGCGCTTGTCATGGTCTACAACTTTGTGACCCGAAAGATCTTCCTGGAGGGCGACGAGACCAAGTAGCTCGACACCCCCGCAGCATTACGGTGCCCACGGACGACACGCACTCAGCGCAGTATCGTCCGTGGGCGCCGCTCGTTTACGGGCAAATTTTCAACGTTTACGGATTAGCTCTTGAAAATTTGACGAGTTCGTATAGTTCTTGGCAAAGACCTTACGTTTCCCTTGCAAAAGATCTAAAGTATCCCCTGCTCGATTCATCAACGCATTGGATGTGATTACGTGCGCAAGGCGCTGGCACAACCTCATACCAAGCAGTTCCTCAAGTTTGCTGTCGTGGGTCTTATCTCCTTTGGCATCGACTGGGGCATGCTCATTGCGCTCGTCGAGCTGTTTCACCTCGACTTTTTGATGAGCACCACGGTTTCGTTTATCACGTCCGTCGTGGTCAACTACTGGCTCAGCATGAAGTACGTGTTCGACCACCGCGAAGGCATGAGCCGCAAGCGCGAGTTCACGATCTTCACCATCCTGTCGGTGATCGGCCTGGGCCTCAACGACCTGTACATGTTTGTGGGCGTCACGTTTTTGAGCATCGGCTACCAGGCCATGAAGGCCATCGCCACGTTCCTTGTCACCTGGTACAACTACTTCAGTCGCCGCTTCTTCCTCGAGGGCGCACGGTCGTAGTCGATTCACTATTTGCTTGAATGTATAACCGGTTGGAATTACCGTTCCAACCGGTTTTTTGTTTGCAGAGAGACCCGGCGACCCAGTCCCATTCGCATGAAAAACGGGCGGTCCGGATGTTGGTCCGAACCGCCCGTCTGGCGCGCTATGTCGAGGCCTCTAGCCCGTTACGTAATACCAAACGACGTTGTCGCCATTGGAGAGAACGTAGTTACTGCAGGCCGTCATGGGCGTTGCGCCGTTGACGGAGTACATCCAGCCGCTCGTGCCGCCGTACTGTTTCTCGGCCAAACCACCAATCGCGGAGACATACGTACCGTACGACGAGCCATGTGCGTTGACAGAAAGGCCCAGCGCGCACAGGGCATCGTAGACGGTAGCGCCTTCGTTAAAGGTAAAGGTGCCACCAGAGGACACAGGATTGCCCACGGCGCTCGATGTGACCGAAACCGTCACCGTAACGTAGTTGGACTCCTGTGAGCCGCTCTGGCCGCCCGAGGAGGCGTTTCCACCATTAGAGGATGAGGCTCCATTAGACGACTGGCCACCGCCCGAAGAAGCACCACCAGACACCTCGGAAGTATCGCCGGCGCCCGTATTCTGGGCAGCGGATTTATCGCCAGACTTCTTGCCGTCCTGGTCCTCGGACTTCTTGCTATCCGAGTTTTTGTCTGATTCCTTGTCCGAAGACTCGGAATCGTCCTTGCCGTCGTTCGAACCCTTGGACTCGTCTTTTGCGTCATTCGATGACTTGGAATCCTTGGAACTGGCCTCGCCCGAAGCGGCAGACGAGCCAGACCCCTTGGTGTCCTTGGCGACGACGCTCTCCCCCGTCACGGTCTGAACGATCCAGTCAATGGACCAGGCGCCGCTCTCGGAAGGATGGACGAAGCCCAGCGAGACGACGATCAGAATGGTGCACGCGGCAGCAAGAACGCCAAGGAGCGCCTTGCGACGAGAGGCGGACGCCGCCGAAGCGGCGCCCTTTTGCTTTGGATCATCGAGCTGGATAAACGAGGAGTCGGGCTGTTGCCCGCTGGTCTCCTTGGGCTTATCGGGCATTACCGTCACCCTTGCCGCGCTTGGTCAGCACGAAGACGGCGATGAGCGCGAGGCCAATCACGCCGGCGGCGATGCCAACGATGGCGAGCGGATTGGTGCCAGTCTCCTGCTCGGAAGCACTAGAGGACTTCTTAGCAGTGGTCGTGGAAACAGCACCCGTATCGGACTTGGAATCGGACTTCTTATCGGACTTATCGGAGTCCTTCTTGTCGGACTTGTTGTCCCTGGTCTCGGTCTTGGTCGACACCGTCGTCTTGGTCACCGGCTTCTGGCCCGGGGCAATAGCGCCGCCCTTCGAGCCGGAGCCAGAACCAGCGCCAGCGCCAGTGCCGGAACCAGTACCGGTACTAGAACCGCCGCCGCCATTCGAACCAACGCCGCCATTGCCGCCATTGGAGCCTGAACCGCCATTACCGCCAGGGTTAACGGCATTCTTGGTCCACTTGGCATACAACGTCAGGTCGGCCGTCACCGGCGTACTGAAGTCGTACGCCTGCGTGCAAGGCTCATCGGTATACCAACCGCCGAAAGTGTAGCCATCGCGCATCGGATCGGCCGGCTTGACCAGCTTGCCATCGGACGTAGCAACAAACTTAGTGTCGCAAGCAGACCCGCCGTTGGAATTAAAGGCAACCGTCCAAGACTCAACGGCCCCAAGCTTGAACAGCGTGCCCGAGTCATTGATGTAGTACAGGTTGCCAGATGCATCGGCAATGACCGGAGAGTCACAGTACTGGTAATGGCCAGCCGCATCATAAATCTGCGTCGCCTCTGCATCGCCGAGCGTATAGCGATACACCCCACCACCAGCAGAGTAGCTGACGTAGTCCTTGCTATCCGCGCTATTAACGGTGAAGTACACATAGGTTTTGCCGCCCTGAACACTCACCAGCGGAGTAGCAGCAATACCGTTAAATCCGGCCGGTAGTTCTTTACCGTCAGCAGCGGTGACCATCGTGGTCTTACCGGTCTTCAGATTATAGAGAACCAGAGCAGATCCAGTAGCCGTCTGCCCACCGACAATCAAGTTGTCGCCAGACACCGCCGGGGCGCTCATGTTATTCGTAAGACCCAGGTCGACCGTCTTCTGCTCGCTCAGCACGCCCTTCGCCGAAAGCGAAATCACATGGAGCTTTCCGTCGTGCGTCATCTGATAGAAGGTCGAGCCATTGGACGGATCGGCGACGCAGTCAGCGTTCGCAAGGACGCCGAGCTTCATGGTCGAAACGACATCACCCGTTGCCTTATCAATGCACTTAAGCGTACCTGCGCTCGTGGGGACGATGGCGTACTTATCCGTCAGGGCAGCGCCAGTCCAATAATAGCCCTCAGCTGCGTCGATGTTCTGCCAAGAGACTTCGCCTGTGGCGATCTTGATGCGCGTAAAGGAACCGTTGACGTATTTCTTCCCATCAGCCGTGCCTACATAGACGTACTCGCCGTCCGAAACGACGGTGCAGGAGCTCTGCGTCAAGTCCGTCAAACCAGGCGTCAGCCACTTGCAGATCAGCTTGTCTGCAGTAATCGCCTGGACCGCACCGCCGTTGAGCGGAACGATGATAAGGCCATTGGTATAGATCGGACGAGAGGTATAGCTCACCTTGGAGGCAAGCGGCGCAGAGGCAACCTTTTTGCCCGTGGACGAATCGATCTTAATGAGCTCGTTCTCGGTCGCGATGTACACAAAGCCGTTAGCAATGACAGGCTCGCTGCAGTTGGCATACTGCTGACCAGACTCGACCTTCCAATCGAAGGCCCACTTAAGACCGGCGGCCTGCGCAGGCGTCTTGGCATCCGTTACGGTCGAACCGTTGCCACTGTTGCCGTAGCCGGCCCACTCGGCATCCCAATCAGGAGTCGTCGCGCTCGGATCCACGACAATCTTGTCGGGATCGGGCATGGGCGAATTATCGGTGGTATAGGCAAGTGTGACCTTATCGCCGCTCTGGAGCGTAATCTGATTGGCGCAGAGTAAGGAGGGCTCTCCGTTGATATACAGATGCCAGTATTTACCGGTCGCACCATCCCAGCCGTACGGCTTGTGATCGAACGGCGAAGTAATGGAATTAAGGAACCAGTACTCACCACTCTGGGAGCCTTTGTACGCAACGCCCTTGGCCTTCAGAACCGTCTCAATAAGGTTCTGGGCAGTAGAGCCTTCAGGCAGAGAAACATTGCTTGCCGTGCCCCAACGCGTATTGTTCCCGTTGACATCGGGACCGATAACATCGGCGGATCCAAGCACCTGACCGGGGAGGGCATCGGCGTCAGCACCATACATAAAGGTGACGGCGTCACCCTCCTGGAGCTTGTAGGCACCGGCGCCAACGTCGGCGAACTTGCCATTTACGTAGAAGCGCCAATAGCTCTTGGTCGCAGCATCCCAGCCATAGGACTTACCATCAAACGGCGAAGTAATGCCGTTGAGGAACCAGCCCCAAGACGATTCGCCAGCATCGAGAGTAAGGCCGGTCTGCTCAAGGAGATCCTTGGCAGTAGAGCCTGCCTTGAGACTCGTCTGGCCCGTCGAAGCCCAAATCTGCTGCTTGCCGTCCTTGTCCTTACCAAGCACCTGAACGGAAGCATGAACGGAATCAGAGGGCAGCTGGTCGCCCCAGCCACCGTAGAACCACGTGACGGTATCGCCAACATGGATGGTGACATTGTCCGCCGTATAGTCACTCGACTTGCCGTTGATGAACAGCTGCCAATAGGTCGAATAATCTTGGGGCGTACCCAGTTCAACACCGTTGTACTTAAGGCTCAGAATGAAGGAGCCCGCAGCAACGGCGTCAATGTCGTTCGCCTCAAGCGCGACCTTCGTAAGGTCAAGTGCGCTCGAGCCGGACGTCACCACATACTGCGCGTTATCGACCCAGGTCTGAGTCTTGCCCTGGGCATCGCGACCAATGACGGTCACATTTGCGGCAACCTGGTCCTTAACGACAGGGGACGAGCTACCAGCCGTATAGGCAAACTCAATCTTCTGCCCCTGGGTGAGCTTGACGCTGCTCGCGCCAACCGAGGAAGACGCGCCGTCGACGAACAGCTGCCAGTAGGCATAGGTCGTGGGATCGTAGGCAAGCGTGCGGCCATCGCTCGGGGATGTGATGCTTTCGAGGTAGAAACCGTATGCCGTGTTCGGATCGTACTTCGCCTTGAAGCCCGTCTTCTCCTGCAGCTTAATGAAGGCATCCGCAGCCGTCGCGCCCTCGTCGAGCTTGAGCTGCGTAGGTGCCACCCAGGTCTGAGCCTTGCCGTCGGCATCGGTGCCGATAATCGAGAACGAGACCTCGACTTGCTTCTTGGCGACATCGCCGGTTTCTGTCGGGTTCTCTGTCTGGACGGCAGCCGCGGCGGCAGATCCTGCTTGGCCAGCGGATGCCGTCGAAGACTGCTCGCTCGTGGCAGGGCTCTCCCCCGTCGTCGAGCCTTCGTCGCCAGTTGCTGCCTCTGTTGTGGCGGCACCAGCTGCAGGCGCGCCCTCGGAATCCGAAACCTCGGCCTTGCCCTGGTCGGCAGCACCGTCCGCGGCCCCCGTGCCCTCACTCGGCGTCGCAGCCTGAGCCACAGCCTCGGCAATGCCCTCGGCGCCCTCGGCCCACAGCTGAGCCGGCGTGGTGCCAAAGGCCATCGCGAAGGCCAGGAATGCCACCAGGCCGCGCTTGGCTACACCGCGTGCAATCGCGCCACGGCGATGCAACGAGGCGCGCTCGCGCTCGTCCTCAAACATATCCAATTGTCCCCCATTGTCTGTACTTGGAGCGTTGCCTTGAGGCTGCCCCACGTCATCGCGCATGTTGCGCTCGAGTTCCCCCATCGGGGTCCTCCTTCCCTCCAGAGCCCTATGCACACCGGCGGCATACGCCGCGGCAACGTGCAAGATGGGAGGCGATCCGACTTAACCTTAACGGCTCAGGCGCGCCGTCCGATCTGCGACGCGAACATCCCGAGCCAAGAGGAATTACGGTTACTGGTACAGCCGGGGACTTGCACCCCGATTCTCCCAAACGCGCAGGAAAACCGCGCATTCGTGCGTCTCCGCACCACCATCTAGGCCATCGATTATTACCGTCAAAATGGTATCACGCAAAAGGGCCTCGCACGCAGGCGAAGCCCAAGGTAAAAGCTATTGTTTGCGATAGGAAAATGCGGTGACGGCCGCAGCCTCTAGTGCTTGCCGCCGTGACTATTGAGCCAGATATTGCGGCCCAGCATAAGCGCCAGCACCAGCGCGCTCACGTAGCCCATAAAGCCAATGACCGGGATACCAAACACAACCGGCTCGATGCGCGCGTAGTACACCACCGACGAACCGATAAACAGACCGGCGATCACAATTGCCATCGACATGCGGTCGATAATCCCACCTAGCTGTCGCAGCGCCTTATCGCTGCTCATGATCTGCGTGTTCACCTTAAGCTGGCCGCGTGTGAGCATGCGCGAAGCCAAGCCCAGATACTCGGCCGCCTCGAGCGAGCCCTTCGCCGCGCGATAACTGCTCGCTGCAAAGTCGCGGCTCATCTCGCGCATGCGGGCGTAGGTGCTCTTCTCGTTTTTGATGTGCGTCTGGATGATCTGGATCATGTTGACGTTAGGCATGTACTCGGTCAACAGGCCCTCGAGCGTCACCATGCCGCGGGCGAACATTGTCACCACGCTCGGCAGCTCAACGTCATTTTTGCGCGCGAGGTTTAACAGCGAGGTCAAAAACTCGCCGATATCCAAGTCTTTAAGGTCAAGGCCCGCAAAGTCAGCCACGATAAAGTCCAAATCGGACAAAAAGGCCGAATGATCGAGCTCAGCCGAGTCGCCGCGCGTCACGGCAAAGCGCATGAGCGAATCCTTGAGCTTGGGCACGTCACCCTCGGCCACGGCAAAAATCATGTCCTTGACGATACCGCGATCGTGACTCGACATGCGTCCGACCATGCCCAAGTCGATAAAGTAAACGATGCCGTCCTTGAGGATGATGTTTCCCGCATGCGGGTCGGCATGGAAAAAGCCGTCGTCGAGCACCTGCGTCGAATAGTCCTCGACGATTGCGGCACCGATCTTTTCCAAGTCATAGCCCTCGGACACTAAGCGTTCAGGATCGGCGATCGAAATGCCGTCGACGTAATCCATGACCACCACGTGCTCGGTGCACAGGTCCAGATAGGATTTAGGGCACGTCACGCCATGAACGCTCTTATGGAACTCGTAGAAGTCGTTGAGGTTTTTGGCCTCGGCCAAAAAGTTGGTCTCCTCGCGAAACGAGGTCCACAGCTCCTCGACTACGCCGTGCAGGTCAACGAATTGATCGGTATTGACGAACTTGGAAACGATACGCACCACCGAGCGGATGATATCGATGTCCTGTGCCATAACCTGCTGCGCACCGGGGCGCTGCACCTTGACGGCCACGTCCTCGCCCGTCACCAGACGAGCGCGGTGCACCTGTGCGAGCGACGCACTACCGAGCGGGTTGGGGTCGATCGCATCGAACATCTCCCCCAGGCGCAGGCCGTATTCTTCTTCCAGACAACTGAGTACGACCTCGTACGGCACCGGTTCCACGTCGGAGCGCAGACGACGCAGCTCGTCGCAAAAGCGTTGCGGCAGAATCTCGGACCGGTTGGCCAAAATCTGCCCCATCTTGACGAACATGGGGCCGAGTTCCTCGAGCAGGCGGCGCAAACGAACCGGCGTGAGGTTATCCCACACGCGGTACTTTTTGACCAGGCGAACAATCTGCCCAATGCGTTCGCGACGACCCGCCGGCGTGAGCTGGTATTCCTCGTCCGGCGCCATCGCGTCGGGCTCCTCGGGCACCATATCGACAGCGCGCGGCTTCTTGCGAGCGCCCGAGACGGCGGCGTCGACCTCATCGACAACCGCCGCCTCGTCACCCAAGGGATCTAGATTGTTGTAATCGGTGGTGGAATCTGCCATCTGCGCTGCTACTCGGCCTCTTCGGTATCCTTCGCATCGTCGGGCTCAACGGACTCAACGGGCACCGAAGTCACGTTGTCCTCGACCGAATCGACGATGTCGCGCACATGGGCCAGGAAGGCCGTGCGCTCGGGGGCGGTCATAACGCGGACGCGGGCAAGTATGAGCTCGTCGAGCACGCGCTGGGCCGCGGTCTCGCCCTGCATGCCCAAGCGCTCGGTCAGATCGGAGATGGTACCGCCGGCCTGCTCGAACATGTCGGACACGCTGCGGGCGATATCGGGGGTGGCGGTGTCCTTGCGGACCTGCTCGCCCTTGGTGTTAAGGTCGTCGAGGACCTTCTTGCCGCCTTCGACAGCAACGGCGGCAGCGCCAAAGCCCACGTTAATGGCGCCGTTAACAAGCTGATCGAGTTTCATAACCATGGTTGTCTCCAATCACAAACAACTGCATTGGCGTTCTTGTACCCAAGATTGAGCGAAAGCGACAAAGCGTTTTAGCGCTATTCGATCGACGGGAAATCCCTACCTCACGTTGTCGTTCATCGCGAAGGAGTTCTTCATGGCACAGCTCGTGGTGTAGAGCACCTTGCCCAACAGGGCATCGGTCTCCACGCGCACGAGCTCGGCAAAGGCCTCGTTGGCGCGTGCAAGCTCGGCAGGCACCTCGGCCTCAGGCAGAGCGGCTACGGCAGCATCGACGTCATGGATCTGCTTGTGGCCCATGCCACCGACCTTCTCCTGATAATCCTCGACCGCGCGACCGCACTCATGGAAGCGGACGTCGGCCAGCGCGCCGATCAGGCGGTTGGCCCAGTAGAAGTTTTCGGACGTCACGCGAGCCTGCGTGTCGGCATAGTACTCGGGCATGGTCTCGACGTTGGCGTACAGCGGAACCAGCGCGTTAAACGAGTTGGAGCCAAAGGCCATCCACTGCACGGCGCGGTAGGCCGGCTGCGCATAGGGGCGCAGCTGCAACACGGCAAGCTGGCTGTTGCGGTTGATGCCGATGGGGCGATAGGCGCCGCGCGTGGCGGGCGTACCCTTGCTGCCGTAGCAGTCGTACTCCGTGCCCTGGTAGTGGCTCGAGAGTACGTACTTAATGTCCTCGATGGTCACCTTGCGCTCGGGCACACGGCTCCAGGGGATGTCATCGCTCTCGGGCGTGTAGTCGGCGTCGGGACCATCCCACACGTCGCTGGGGTTGAGGCAGCGCTGCATGTACCAGGCGCGCGGCGTGTTGTAGACATGGTCGCTGTCGCTGTGCGAACCAAAGGCCTCGCGCGGGTTAAAGACCGCAGCCGGACCGTCGCCCTCGACACCCAGCGTCAGGTCCAGATGCCACTCGGCCATCCAGGAGCGCAGGTCGGCGGAGCACATGTGGTCGGCCTGGTCGCCCTCGGCGTCGTCCAGGTCAAAGCTGTCGATGCCCAGCTGGTTGGGCATGGTCACATAGGCGTCGTCAGGCACGCGCTTGGCGATCCAGTGGTGACCGCCGATGGTCTCGAGCCACCAGATCTCGTCCACGTCGCTAAAGGCGATGCCGTTGTTCTCGTAGGTGCCGTAGCGCTCGAGCAGCTCGCCCAGAATACGCACGCCGTCGCGGGCGGACTTGGCGTACGGCAGGACCAGGGTCACCATGTCCTCCTCGCCCAAGCCACCGGACTGTGCCGGAACGTATCCGTCCTCGCCCTCGTTGCCCTTGGCGGGCACATAGTCCACGAGCGGATCGGCACCGCGGACGCGCTCGTTGGTGGTGAGCGTCTCGGTTGCGGACATGCCAACATTGAGCTCGTTGAATCCGGCCTCGGCCCAAATACCGTGACCGGGAACGACGTCGGGGACGCTCGTGTAGCGCATGGGATTGTCGGGCAACTCAACGGTCAGGTGGCTCAGGACGCTCGTGTAGACACGCGGCTGCTCGTCGGGATGCACCACGCGCATGCGCTTGGGCTCAAACACCCCGTTGGACGAGTCCTCGTTGCGGGCGACCAGCGTCGACCCGTCGTAGCTCGCGTTCTTACCAACCAAAATCGTTGTGCACGGCATGCGCATCCTCCTTGAGCGAAGAAATCAAACGGCAACAGTGTATCGCTTCGGCGCAAAAAGGGCGAAACCACGGTCTCGGCAGCCCCTGTGGTCAAAAAATGCCAAATATGAGTACTGTCACCAATTTAGTAACAGCAATTTTGCTACGCATGGGTGTCGGAAGTCTACATTTGTTCAAAAATTAGATGATGTAATTCCCCATAGGTCCAATAAAATAGGCTCTCTATCGATAATAAATATCGTTAGAGAGCCAAATTAACCTAAAATATATGTGACTATCTTTGCAACACTACTCATATTTGGCATTGTTTGACCACGTGGTATATAGCTAACCCCCTCAAACAGCTCAAAACGCCTATTTCGATGCGCGCTCCGCCGCCTCAATCACGTGTTTGGCGAGAATCGCGGTGGTCACAGCCCCCACGCCGCCCGGCACGGGCGTGATGGCGTTAACGACCGGCTCCGCAGCATCAAAATCGATGTCCCCGACCAGCTTGCCAGCGGCCTCGTCCCAGTTAATGCCAACATCAATGATCGTCTGGCCCTCGCGAACGGCATCCGCGCCAATCGTGCTCGCGCGTCCAACGGCCGCAACAACGATATCGGCAGAACGGCACTCGGCAGCAAGATCGCGTGTATGCGTATGGCACGTCGTCACCGTGGCATTGCGAGCCGTAAGCATGGCGGCAACGGGACGACCAATCACCAGAGACCGACCGACGACCGCAACCTTGGCCCCATCCAGCTCAACACTGTAATGGTCCAGCAACGCCAACACGGCCTCGGCCGTGCAGGGAGCAAAGCCCTCGCCACGACCCGAAAGCGTGGTAAGCAGCGAGGCCGGCGTCATGGAGTCAACATCCTTGGCGGGATCGAGCGCCGCGGCAGCCGCATCCTCGTCAAGTCCAGCGGGCAGCGGGCGAAACACTAGGCAGCCATGAACAGCGGGGTTGGCATTGATGTCCTTAATAGCCGCCAGCAGTTCATCCTGCGAAACATCGGCAGGAAGCAAAACGCGGCGAGCCTCAATGCCAACCTTCTCGCAGCGCTTGAGGGCACCGCGCTCGTAGGACAGGTCGTCCTCGCGCTCGCCCACGCGAACGATGGCGAGCGTCGGCACAACGCCGCGCTCACGCAAGGCGGCACAGCGAGCAGCAAGTTCCTCGGTCAGCGCGCGAGCAACAGGAGCACCCTTCAGTAGCTCAGCCATGGCTATCCTCTCTTCCTTGCAGCGTCGGCGGCGCGGCGCGCCAGCGCATCGGCGCGCGGCAACCATGTGTCGAGCAGCTCATCACACGCCGTCTCGAGCTCCTCGGCACGAACGCGATCTTTCATAGACGTGGTGTTCGCAAAGAGCGTCAAGCTCGCGCCCTGCATAGCGGCACGGCAGAACACGGCGCCGCACGCCACATCGGACAGCAGCTGACGCGAACCCTTGTCGGCCATGTCCTCGAGCAGCGCCAGCGCACGCCCGCAGGCATCCATAATGCGATACGGCGGCATAGCGGCCACATGCAGCGCATCCTGAATCGCGGTCGCTCGAGCCGGATCGTCACGCGGAATACCGTACGCCGCGGACACCCGCCTGTAGGCACGAACGTCCTCGGAAACCAACTCGACAAGCTCCTGGGCCAGCTCATCAGCCTGGGCAAACGCGCGCGTCAGGTCATCCGCACGATCAGCAAGCGCGGGATTAGTCGCACCGTAGCGGGCAACCATTCCGCACAGCGAGGCGCCCAGCGCGCCCACAAAGGCGCTCGCGCTGCCACCGCCGGGAACCGGCTCGCGCGCGGCAAGCGCCTCGGCAAACCCGCGGCAGGTCTTGTCCATCATCTCTTGGCTCATACGCATGCACCTTCAAGTCATATACATCGGTCGGGTGGAAACCGCCGACCGACCGCATCGATCACATAATGGTGCTAAGTCTAGCCCATAAGTACATAAGCGTCAGCGCACCTGGCCATCGCGGATTTCTATGACGAACGATAGGCGTCGGCACCGCAAACATGGAACACATGGCCCACCTTTCGAGACTTCCGGGCAGCGGCAACTGGGGCATACATATAGGTAAGGAGCCCTATGTTGGGGCAAGCTCATCACGGCACCGGACGACGAATGGAAGAATAACCGCACAGTAAACAAAGACATCATGCGCATGCGTAACCGCCGCCCCAGCGATCCGCGGCACACGATGTCCCTGGCAGACAAGGAGGACGCCACCATGAAGAAAAAGACCCTATCGATCCCTTTCCCTTTGCATCGCCCTCTTTGCCGCGTTTGCCCTTGTCGGCTGCGGCGGGAGCGCATCGGGCGGCGGCAGCGCCCCCAAGAGCGAGAGCAAGGAAAAGGTCCCCGTCGCCAAGAAGACCGACTTTATCTGGTTTAAGGTCGAGATGCCCGAGAGCGTTGGCGTGAGCGACCCTGCCGGCAAGAATGCCGACAGGGTCCAGCTCACCTTCCCCGAAGACGAGAACGCCTCGGCCGATCGCTTTATCCCCGTTTGGAAAAAAGCGCTGACGGCCGAGGAATCCCACGCCGACCAGGCGGAAAAGAAGGGGGATACGTTCCAGTGGAAGGATGGCGGGTCCGTCGAGTATAACGGCAGGACGTGGCTCGTCGGAACATACGAGGACAACAGCGGCATCTCAACCATGCTTTTTACCGATGTTGAGCCGGGAAGCGTCTACGTCCTCATCTCGAACTTCGACCAGCACAAGAAAGAAGCCGAGGCACTCCTCAACTCCATCGAGTTCCCCGATGACATGGAAGAGGCAGTTTCCGAGGCACGCGAAGTCGAGATTTCGAGCATCGAGATCAAGTAACGGGACACCCGCACGCGCCTACGCGCACCCGCGCACATGCGCCCCATTAAAACAACGGGCGCCCAACCCGGGGAGGGCCGACAGCACCAGCCCTCCCCTCTTTTGCGCCCGAACATATTGCCACTTAACGGCGCAAATCCGGCCCTCAGAATGGGACACATGGCCCACCCTAGCGAGCCGTCCACGCGTACAGTAAAGACAGGTAATCCATGGGCGGTTACAGATCGAGGAGGACACGACCATGAAAAAGAAGGCCTTTGCGATTCTCACCCTCTGCATCAGTCTCTTTGCCGCAGTTGCCCTGGTGGGCTGCGGTGGCAGCGGCGACGCTACCGGAAGTGGCGGTGGCGGCGGCGCAGAAAAGCCAGCCGTGGATATGAGGACCGACTTCATTTGGTTTAAGGTCGAGGTCCCCGAGGGCGTCGAGATCACCGACGTCGCAGGCGACACTGCCGACAGGGCCCAGTTTAAGTTCACCGAGAGCGAGCACGCCAGCGATCGCTTCATCCCCGTCTTCGATCCTGACAAGAACGCCGACGAGCTGTTCGACTACGAGGCAAAGTGGAATGCCAGCTTTGAGTGGACCGAGAATGACCCCGTCAAGTACAACGGCAAGACTTGGCGCAACGCTTCCTATACACACTCGGGCGGCGTAACGACCGAATACTTCACCGACGTTGACGGCGGCAGTGTGTATGTGCGTATCGACAACGTCGAGGAGCACAAGGACGCCGTCGAGACCATGATGAAGTCTCTGGAATTTGCCGACGACATCGCCGAGGCCAAGACCGAGGCCATGGACGTCAAGCTCGACGATATCGAGATCAAGCGCTAAGCGACTGGCGAGCGCAACGGGAAACACGGTCGCAATGCAAACAAGCGACGGTACCCCAGCGCTTCGTACCCAGGGAGGGCCGGTAAACCGACCCTCCCTTTCTTATGCCTGTAGCCGACGAACGCGAGGATGCCGGACGCCGGAACCGCCCCAAATGTGGCAACAGTACGAAAACGACAAACACCCCAACACGTCCGCCCACCGATTTATTGCGCCGCGCAGACAATTAAACCAGCATCTTTAAACATCTGGGCAGTATAGTGACCAAAACTATCGCATAACCGCACTCTGCGAATGGAGAAGTTATGACCGAACACCATGCCATCAGCCGCCGAGCGTTTACGCTGGGCCTAGGGCTTGCGGCGTTGTCACCACTTGCAAGCCTGCCCGAAACCGCAGCGCCGGGCATTCCCCTGCGAGCGGCATTTGCAGACAACACACCCGCACCGTCGGACAGCCTCCACAATTTCGTCATTCGCCTTCGCCCCGCGGGCTATTTTCGCACCGCGAGCGTCAACCAAGACGGCAACGTTCGCGGCAACGTCTGTCACCTGTTTAACGACGGCACGTCCAGCAAGCTCATCCTTGAGAACGTAACGACCAAGAATGACGATACAAACTGGTACGCCATCCGCACCTTGCTCAATTTCGAAGAGCATAAAAAGACGGGCTACAGCATTTGGTCGGTCGACGACGACTCGGACAAAGATGGAAAGGTCATCCACGTATGGGGCGGCGAGTATGACAACAAGCCCAGCCGCGCTTTTGCGTTCGAGCGTCAATCAAACGGAACCTACATCATCCGAGACCGCACGGTCGAGAAAGAAACCGAGAAAAAGACATTAAGTACCTGGCAATAGAATCGAACGGCAAAGACCAGGACAACAATAAGATCTGCCATAAGAGTAAGAGCATTCCGTGGGAGCTCGAACTTATCGGTTACGACATGAAAAAGAACGATGCCACGGTTAGCAGCCTCGACTGGATCACGTACAGCAGCTACGTCGACGGACCATGTTGGATGAAATACGTCGACGACAACAAGTTCCTCGACGAGCTGAGCATCCCGGGTACGCACGATTCGGGCACCTGCAGCGTGGACAACGACACTGAGCCCCAATCCTCGCAAGTAAAATGCCAGCAGGATTACATTCCCACGCAGTTGCTCGAAGGCATTCGCTATTTCGATATCCGGCTCGGAAAGGGCGATGACCCCGGCATCGACCACGGGATTTTCTACCTACTCAAAAAAGACGGGAACTATCTGCATCTCTCCGATGTCATCGGGTACTTCAAAACGTTTTTGAACGAAAACCCGTCAGAAGCGCTCATCATGCTCGCATCGCGCGGCAACGATGAGGCTACCGACGAAAGCATAACGACGGCCTTCGCCAAGGTTATGGCCGATAACCCCAACCTGTTCTACACGTCGAGCCACGTCCCCACGCTGGGCGAGGTGCGCGGAAAGATCGTCCTGCTGCGTCGATTTGGGCTCGCCGGCAACAGCGTAAGCGGCCACACGTGGGGCCTCGACCTCACCCAATGGGATGACAAGATCAAGGCGCATTCCGGGCAGTCGATGTGTCTCGTCCAAGACGCGCGGGGATTTGAAGCCATAGGGGAAACGGGCAATGAAGAGCCCTATTGCACCAAGGTATATGCCCAGGACAAGTACAAACTCACGGGAACCGACAAGCTCAGCTGGGTCGATAATGCGCTGAAGGAAACGACCGGGCGCACGTGCAACAAGGTGGACGTCGTGGACGATGCCGAGGCCGAGGTGCAAGTCCAGGAGCGTTGCTGGTCTATCAACTACACCAGCTGCACGGGCTTGTCGCACGGAGGCAATCCTTTTACCTCGGCACGAGTAGTCAACGAGCATCTGTACAAGAGCCCGTACATCAATCCCAGCGGCACCGAGGATACAAAGTCAGATTACCTCAAGCACATTGGCATCATCGCATCCGACTTTGTTGATGCGGCGCTGGCCCGGAGCATCTACCAGCGCAATTACAATTACGATACGAAGCACACGCAGTCGGCTTCGTGCTGCCTCCCGACCCGCATGCGCATGACGTACGGCGACTCGCTGAGCGATGCCTCGCTCCAGGATGGCAAGACCGTTGGCGAGGGCCATTTCCGCCTTGTCGACAGCAGCAACGTACTCAACGTGGCGGCTTCGGGCCATGCGTTTACCATCGAATACGTGGATGTCGACGCCTTGGGCAACGAGACCGTTACGGGGCTGCAGGGATCCGTGCCCATCGATATCGATCCGCGCGCACTGACACCCCACTTTGAGGGGCTCGAAGGCCTTAAGGCCGGCGAGGATGTGCGCACAAAGGTCGCGGCGCTGCTCGAGGGCAAACTCGAAAACGATGCCTGCACGGCTCAGCTCGAGTTTGTGCACGACGCGGACGGCGCTCCGGGCACGGCAATGGTCGAGGGCGAGGCATTTACCGCGGGAACGTACTGGGTGCGCGCGAACGGTCTTTTGGGCGACGCGGCGCAAAACTACAAGCTTGCTAATGACGGAGCCGCGAGCTTTACCGTAGCGGCCTCGAGCAGTGCAGGCGGCACCGGCACCGACGGTGGCACGGGTTCCAACGCAGGCAGCGCTGATAAGAACGGTAAGGGCAACAAGGGCAAGAACTCGGGCGGAAAACTCGCCGACACGGGCGACGGCTCCGGCATTGCCGCCGGGCTCGCCGCTGCCGCCGTGGCGACGACGGTCGCCGGCGCAGCAATGCTTGCAAATGACCGCGAAGACAACGGAGACGTTGACGATTAGGCCAGCCGGCCCTTTTGGACACATCGATTTAATGAGGGGCGCAGGACACCGTTCTGTGCCCCCGATTTTTACCTTGGCCCGAACGCCGCCATGGGCTACATCACCATGTTCAGCGCGTTCACAAATTCCTGGGCCTTCGCACGGCTGCTCAGGCTAAAGACACAGGCAGTCAACAGCCTGTTACGTAGGAAAACGTCGCGGCCCTTGATCCTGTTGACCCCCGTGATGTCCTTAAGATAGACAATCTCGGTGTGCTTGCCACCAAACGTACCCTTCTTGAGCACCTCAATACGGTTAGGGTAGATCTTGACGTCTTTAAACCTACCCGAACCTTTGTCCTGGAATAGCAGCGTGTTGTTGTCCATACGCGTCGCTCCCGTGGGGTTCGCTAAAACTGCCTCTATGGCCACATTTTAGTCACCGCAAGGCTCCCATGCGAAGGTGCTAGACAGCAAAGCAATTCGTGTCCGCGCGAGGCTTTAAACTAAATGCGATAAAGATGCATTCCACAAGAGGAAAGTGGGGCGACAGTGATGGGCGAACTGGTAAACCGTGGAGAATCGGCAATCGTGCCCGAAGGTTTTTACAAGCAGGTTTCCTCGATTCTCAACGCCGCTCGCGACAAGGCCTATACCGCCGTTAACTTTGCGATGGTTGAGGCGTATTGGGAGATCGGCAAGAGCATTGTTGATGAGCAGGGCGGAGAGGAGCGCGCCAAGTATGGAGAGGCGCTGCTCAACGCCCTCGCAATCAGGCTTACCAAGGATTTTGGTAAAGGTTTTGAAGCAAGAGAGCTGCGCAAAATGCGTCAGTTCTATCTTGCATTTCCAATTCGGGACTCACTGCGTCCCGAATTGAGCTGGACACATTACCGCAGGTTAATACGCATTCCTGACCCCGAAGCTCGCACCTGGTACATGAACGAATGCGCCGACTCTCGCTGGAGCACGCGCCAGCTCGAACGTCAGATCAACACCATGTTCCGCGAGCGCCTACTTGCCAGCAAAGACAAGGAGGCTGACACCCAGGAAATCCAAAAGAGCGCCCCAGCTCGTCGCCCCGAGGATATCATCCGCGATCCATATGTACTGGAGTTTTTAGGTTTCTCGGACGATGCTGCGTTTCGCGAGAGCGATCTAGAGCAGGCGCTCATCACGCATCTTCAGAAGTTCCTGCTGGAGCTTGGCCGTGGCTTCGCTTTCGAGGCGCGCCAAAAGCGCATCACCTTTGATGGGCGCCATTTCTATATTGACCTTGTTTTTTACAACTATCTGATGCGCTGCTTCGTGCTCATCGACCTTAAGACCGATGACCTTACGCATCAGGACCTGGGCCAGATGCAAATGTATGTGAACTACTACACACGCGAGCTCATGAACGAAGGCGACAATCCGCCCATAGGCATCGTGCTCTGCGCGGACAAAAGCGATTCGATCGTCGAGTACACGCTGCCCGAAGACAACGACCAAGTGTTTGCCGCCAAATACCTGCCGTATCTTCCAAGCAAGGAAGAGCTGGCGCGCGAACTAAGCGCCGAGTACCGCGCCATCAACGAAGCGACTAATGGCGAAGTGCAAGGATAACAGCACGTTGCGACCGATACCACCGCAGCCGTCGCAGGCGCACTCGCGGTTGCGACGCACGCTACGAAACAATACCGGTCATGGACGCCGGCAACGACATTCTAGCCGTGGCTGGCGAGCGTGACCTGACAGACAAAGACGCGACCTTCGTCTGATGTGGGTCCATTGGCTGCCACAGAAAAGGGCCGGTTGCAGCCGGCCCTTTAGACGATAATACCTGCGTTGCCCGCGCTTCCGAAGTGTGACTAGCTGAGGAGCGGGTTCCGCGGCACAACCTGATTTTACCCGGTGGGGCGGCTCTTTTGCAGCCGTTCCACCGTTTATTTATATCTGGCACCCTCAAACAATCAGACGGCAGCCCGCACTCCTGAGAGCCGCCCCGCACCCCCGGCCATCACCTTACGGCAACAACCGGTGCTACTCCCCCCCCTACTTCCCAAATAGCGCACCCAGCAGGCCGCGACGTTTGGGCTTCTCCTCTCGGTAGGAACCCTCGACGGCGGCTGCAACCTGGCGCGGTTGCTCGCAGCCTCCACGGCGTACGATCTGGTATAGGAACGGCGATTTAACGTATTTGACCTCGATGGGCGTGGCGTGCACGGTGCTTTCGCTCGACAGCATCACGTTGGGATTGAGCGGTGCCACCACATGCGTCTCGCGCTTGTCACTAAACACCACCGCAGCCGCGCGGCCCGTCTGGCCGTTCACGGCGATGCGCACCTGTTCGCCATCGCGACTATCCGAGACAGGACGATCGACAAAGTACACCGGCACCATAACCAAGCCGTCCTTGTGCTTGCGGGCCTTGCGCGCCCACGTGCGGATGCTCTTTTTATTGAATCCCAGCACCGCCTCGGCGTCGTTGCCCGCAACGTCGAGCGCCAACTTATCAATAACCACCTGGTCCTTGGTAGACGCATCGACGGAGACAACGCGAAAGTCACCTTCCTGCATGGCCGGGTCAAACGGCCCAACCTTGGCAAAGTCCCACGGCTCCAAAATGCCCATGAGGCGAACGTCCAGGTAGTTTGCCCTGGGATATGCCCAGTCGAGCACCTCGTAGTACACCAAGGTCTCCTTGCTCAGGCCCTTGCCCGGGAAGGACGCCATCATGCGCAGGTCCGCCAGCGCCATGGGGAAATAGAAGAGCATCATGTCGTTTTGGATCGCATCTTCCACGTCGTGCCCGGCAAAGGATTCCGCATACTGGCGCACCAGCTGCAGTGCGTTGGCACGTGCCTGCTGCGGCGAGATTTCGCAGGGAATGCCCTGCTCCGGCACATACTCTGCACCCACGCCCATGGTCAGACGCTTGCTGAAGGTACCGGGCTTGAGCAGGTCGGCAATGCCGATCTTGTTGCCGCAGGACGGGCACTCAAACACGCGCTGCGTTGACTCGCCCTCAAAGGACGCCCCGCAGAAGGGGCAAGGAATGCTCACATGCGTGACCTCTTGGAACTCTTGCGCCGTGCCGCGATCCTCCCACAGCAGATGTTCCAGGACCGACTGATTGCGCCAGTGCGCGTTGAAGAAATACCAGTCCGGGTCCTCCGGGCGCTCGAGTTGCGACACATGCGTGAGTTTGAGCAGTCCATCCACCACCGTCAACGGCGTATGGCGAATACCCAAAGCGCTCTTGGGCTCTCCGGCGTCCGCCTGCCACGGAACGACCGTGCCGCAATAGGCGCACTCAAAGCTGCGCTTAGCTTGGTGCGAGTACATAGGGCCGCCGCAGTTTTGACATTTAATGGCAAACATCTCGTCCATGGAAACGTCCTCCTTTGCACAGGGGCTGTCGACATTAAGTATGTCGAGCAAACAGGCACATGCCCATACCCATGTGGCCCAAAATGGACCACCCAGGCAGACAAGAAGGCTCGCTCGTTAGCACCGGCAGACTATTGCTGCATTTTCTGAGCATCGGTGCACGGCGCCCCCGCGCGAGCTACACTATCCCCTTAAACATGATTGTGAGGACGACCGCTATGCTATTTGTAAATCGGCTGGTACATACGCTTGTTCCCGGCGGCGAGGACGAGCCGGTCGATGCATCTTGCCGCACCAACGCGGGTTTTGCCGCAAGCCTCATCTGCATTGGCCTCAACATCACCCTGTGCCTGGCCAAGGGCATCGCGGGCCTGCTCGCCGGTTCCGTCTCCCTCATCGCCGACGCTTTCAACAACCTCTCCGATGCCTCGAGCAACATCGTGAGCCTGCTCGGGTTCCGCCTTGCCAGCCGCCCGGCAGACGAGGGCCACCCTTACGGCCACGGCCGCTACGAGTACCTGGCTGGTCTGTTTGTCGCCGTCCTGGTTTGTGCCGTCGGCATCAACCTAATCCTCGAGTCGGTCACCAAGATCATCAAGCCCTCGCCCACCGTGTATTCGGCGCTCTCCATGGCTGCCCTTGTTCTGTCCATGCTCGTCAAATTCTGGATGGCAGCGTTCAACCGCACGCTGGGCGATCGCATCGACTCCGAAACGCTCATCGCCACGGCGCAGGACTCCAAAAACGACGTCATCACCTCGGGCTCGGTCTTGGTGGCGGCGCTTATTTCGCAGACGACCGGCTTTGATCTCGATGGCTGGGCAGGCCTGGGTGTAGGCATCTTCATCTGCATCAGCGGCCTGGGCCTGGTGCGCGACGCCATCAGCCCGTTGCTGGGGCAAGCGCCCGACCCCAAGCTCGTCCAGGCAATCCGCGACAAGATCATGTCCTATCCGCAGGTCTTGGGCACACACGACCTCATGGTGCACGACTACGGCCCCGGTCGTCAGTTTGCCAGCGCCCACGTGGAGATGCCCGGCGAGGGCGACGCGTTTGAGCACCACGAGATTCTGGACACCATCGAGCACGACATCAAGCGCCAGATGGGCATTGGTATCACACTGCACTGCGACCCCATCGCGACAACCGGCGATGACTTGCGCGGCTGGGTCAAGCGCGGCGTCATGCAGATCGATCCCGCGCTCTCCATCCACGACCTGCACGAGCACGACGGGTTCGTTTCGTTTGACCTGGTGCGTCCCGACGGCTTTGACATATCCGACGAGGAGCTGCTGGGGCTCGTCACGCGCATCGTGCACGAGCGCCGACCCGATGCCTCATGCGTCGTCACCTTTGATTCGGGCTTTAGCTCGCCCGACCGTCCGGCCGAGCAACTGTAGCCTGCTTAACAGCTAGTTTCCCTGCGCGCCCGAGATGCCGTTTTGCAGCGCGTCCCAGGCATTGGTAGCCATATCGCCCAGATTCTGAGCAGTATCGCCGAGGTTTTGGGCTGTATCGCCCAGCTCTTGTGCCTTGTCTCCCAACTCCTGTGCCTTGTTGCTCAAATCCTCCAGCGTATTGGAGCTCGAGCTGTCGGTACCGCTTTGGCCGCCGGACGAGTTGCCATAGCTGTTCTTGTGCGTGAGCTGAATCTCCAGGTTGCCGTTGTCGTTATAGTAGGCATTCGTAACAACCCAGTTGGAATCGATGACGGGCGTTGAGCCATCGTCGGTCAGGATCACGGCGTTCGAAAGGTCGGCTCCGCGTGACTTGAGGAGCTTCTTGGCGTTGGACCAGTACTGTCCCGGGATATCGCTCAGGTCGACGGCAGCAGACTGGGTGGTCTCGGCCTGCTCGGTCGTGGCATCGGTCGTGGCGCCCCGCTTGTTGAGCATGCCCGACACGATGGCGAACACGACCGACAAGGCAAAGAAAATCGCCAGCACGATGAGGATCTTCTTGATCACGCTCGACGAACGCGACGGCTTCTTCTCCTCGTCCTCGCCATATTGCGGAATCGACTTGGGGTACTCGCGATACGGCTCGCGCGACTCGTAGCGAGGCTGCGCCGTGCGAGGCATATACGTCGTCTGCTGAGGCTGCGGAATGGGATTTTGCGGCAGGTTGTCATAGGGATTCGGCGTCGAGGCAGCATAAGAATCCTGCGGCGCGTAATCAAACGGATCCGGAGCTGCGTTGCCATAGGGGCCTTGCGAAGATGCAGCGTAAGAATCCTGCGCCGTGTCGCCATAGCCCATAACCCGGGTGGGCTCGGCAGAAGGCTGCGTCGCGGCGGGGTCGGTATAACCGGGGTTGGGAACAACGCGGGTCGCATCGGCGCTATCGCCAGCCTGCGCGGAACCGTAGCCGCCCATCACGGTTGTCTTGTCCTGATCCATGCAACGATTCCTTTCCGTCGCGCGTGAGTCTCAAGTTATCCATGCATTCTACCCGCGCAAAAGCCTATGATGGGCAGAGTCCGTCGGTGTCTACAAGACATGCGCGGTCCTAAGGATCAAAAAGCCCCGCCGGGCCTTGTGGGCACGGCGGGGCGGGCAAGCGGCTATGAGCAGCAGGCTTAGAACAGGCCGGTGATGTTGCCGTCGTTGTCGACGTCGATGTTCTCGGCCGCGGGAACCTTGGGCAGGCCGGGCATGGTCAGAACGCTGCCGGTCAGCGCGACCACAAAGTGGGCACCGGCGGAAACCTTGAGCTCGCGCACGGTGATGTGGAAGCCCTCGGGAGCGCCCAGCGCCTTGGCGTTGTCGCTAAAGCTGTACTGCGTCTTGGCCACGCACACCGGCAGGTTGCCAAAGCCGTTCTCGCGCAGCTCGGCGAGCTGGCGCTTGGCAGCCGGCGTAAAGTCGACGCCGTCGGCGCGGTAGACCTTGGTGGCAACGGCCTCGAGGGCGTCGGCCACATCGGCGCCGTCCTCGTAGGCAAACTTGAGCTCGCTCGGCTGCTCAATCAGACGCATGACCTCATCGGCCAGGTCGAGCGCGCCCTCGCCGCCCTTGGCCCAGACCTCGGAAAGCTTAACGCTGACGCCGAGCTTCTGGCACTCGGACTCGATGAGCGCAAGCTCGGCCTCGGTGTCCGTCGGGAAGCGGTTGATGGCGACCACGCAGGGCAGACCATAAACGTTCTGGATGTTGTCGACGTGACGCAGCAGGTTGGGCATGCCAGCCTTGAGTGCTTCGAGGTTCTCCTCGTTGAGGTCGGCCTTGGCGACGCCACCGTTGTACTTAAGCGCACGAGCGGTAGCGACGATCACGACGGCGCTGGGGCGAACGCCCGTCATGCGGCACTTGATGTCGAGGAACTTCTCGGCACCCAGATCGGCACCGAAGCCGGCCTCGGTAATGGCAACATCACCAAAGCGCATCGCCATACGCGTGGCCATGATGGAGTTGCAGCCGTGGGCGATATTGGCGAAGGGACCGCCGTGGACAAACGCGGGCGTGCCCTCGAGCGTTTGCACCAGGTTGGGCTTGAGCGCGTCCTTAAGCAACGCGGCCATGGCACCCTGGGCCTTGAGGTCGCGGGCACGGACGGGCTCGCCGGCAAAGCTATAGCCGACGACAATCTCACCCAAGCGTTCCTTGAGGTCGCTGATGCTCGTAGACAGGCACAGGATTGCCATGACCTCGGAGGCGACGGTGATATCGAAGCCGTCCTCGCGCGGCACGCCCTGGGCCTTACCGCCAATGCCGTCGATGACGTGGCGCAGCTGACGGTCGTTCATATCGACGACGCGCTTCCAAGTGATGCGCTTAACGTCAATACCGAGCTGATTGCCCTGCTGGATGTGGTTATCAAGCATGGCGGCCAGCAGGTTATTGGCGGCACCGATAGCGTGGAAGTCGCCGGTAAAGTGCAGGTTGATATCCTCCATGGGGATGACCTGAGCCCAGCCGCCGCCGGCAGCACCGCCCTTAACGCCAAAGACGGGGCCGAGCGAAGGCTCGCGCAGGGCAACGGCACTCTTGACGCCGCGACGACGCAGGCCGTCGGCCAGACCGATGGTCGTGGTGGTCTTGCCCTCGCCCGCGGGCGTTGGGTTGATAGCGGTCACGAGGACGAGCTTGGCCTGGTGATCAGTCGGCTCGTTGAGCAGTGAATAGTCGACCTTAGCCTTGTCGAAGCCGTACGGAATAAGGTGCTTAACGTCGACGCCGGCGTTCTTGGCCACCTCGGTAATAGGCAGTGGCGTGACAGAACGTGCGATTTCGATGTCAGTAGGCATGGGCGGTCCTTTCGTTACCGAATGAGAAAAAGACCAATTCAGCATAGCACGGGCGCGCAATAGTAAAACGCCCATAACCGATGAACGGCGATATGTTTACCCGATGCCCAGCGATAGTCCAACAGCCCGCCAAAACAAAGCGCCCTAAACGGTAGGTTCAATCCCCAGGTGCTCAAAGGTGCGAAGGGTTGCCTGACGGCCCTGCGGCGTACGAATCATCAACCCGCACTGCAGCAAATAGGGCTCATAGACATCCTCGAGCGTGCCCGGGTCCTCGCCCACCGCACTGGCAAGGGTCGTCAGGCCTACAGCACGGCCGGAGAACGTCTTGGCAAGCGTCTCCAAGATACGAATATCCATCCAGTCCAGACCGAGCTCGTCGATCTCGAAAAACTCGAGCGCCTGGCGGCAGATATCGAGCTCGATAGGGCCGCTGCCACGCACCTGTGCGTAATCGCGCACGCGCTTGAGAAGGCGGTTGGCAAGACGTGGCGTGCCGCGCGAACGCGAGCCGATCTCGAGTGCACTGGGATGGTCGATCGTCACGCCCAGGATAGTCGCCGAGCGCGTCACAATCTGCGCGAGCTCCTCGACCGTGTAGTAATCCAGGCGATACGAAATGCCAAAGCGGTCGCGCAACGGGCCGGTCAACATGCCTGAGCGGGTCGTTGCCGCTACCAGCGTAAACTTGGGAATATCCAGGCGAATCGAGCGCGCCGCCGGACCCTTGCCAATCACGATATCGAGGGCAAAGTCCTCCATCGCGGGGTACAGGACCTCCTCGACCGAACGGTTGAGGCGGTGGATCTCGTCGATAAACAGCACATCACCCGGCTGCAAGTTAGTAAGGATGGCCGCCAGGTCACCCGTGCGCGCGATGGCAGGGCCACTCGTGGTCTTGATCTGAGCGCCCAGCTCGTTGGCGATAACGGTGGCCAGCGTGGTCTTGCCCAGGCCCGGAGGACCCGAGAAGATCACGTGGTCGAGCGTCTCGCCACGGCTCTGCGCCGCTTCGATCAACACGCGCAGGCTCTGCTTGATGTGCTCCTGACCACAGTAATCGTCCAGGCGCTGGGGGCGCAAAGTGCGGTCGACATCGAGGTCCTCGGCCGTCAGCTCCGAGCCCACCATGCGCTCGCCGTGCGCCATGGATGCCGCCGGCGAGTTGCCGGGCGTCGCCCACAGGTCCTGAGAGTCATCGGCTTCCCACATCACGCATCCATTCCGAGTCGCTTAAGCGCCGCGCCGAGCAGATCCTCGACACGCATATTCTGCCCATCATACCCGCTCAGGGCAACATCGGTCTCCTGCGGGCTAAAGCCCATGGAAAGGAGCGCCGCACGGGCATCATCGATCGCCGAGGGAGCGGCAGCGGGCACGGGCATCGCAACCTGTCCGGGAATCACGTCGACCGGCACAAAGCCCTTATCCTTGGCAAAGGTGCTCTTGAGTTCCAGGATCAGGCGCTGAGCTGTCTTTTTGCCCACACCGGGTACCTTGGCCATGCCCTTGTCGTCCTCGGCCATCACCAGCGAATACAGCTGCCCCACGGTATAGGTGGAAAGCACGGCAAGCGCCAGGCGCGGGCCAACGCCCGAAACGGACACGAGCCGGTCGAACATCGTGCGCTCATCCTTTGAGGAAAAACCGAAAAGTGTCATGGCGTCCTCGCGCACCTGCATACGCGTGTAGAGGCGGACCTCGCCACCGGGCGTCGGCAACGTGGCCGCAGTGCTGCCCGAAATGCCGAGCTCAAAGCCAACGCCCGACACATCGACGACAGCAGAGCTCATCGTGGCCTCGACAAGCGTTCCGTGGAGCTGGGAAATCATCAGTATCCGGTTCCTCTCTGTTGATAGAACTCGCCACCGGTAAGGGCGCGGGTGCGGCTGAGGTTTACGTGGCAGATGGCGCAAGCCAGGGCATCGGCGGCATGGTCGGGATGCGGGTCGTGGTCGAGCTGCGTTAGCGTGCGTACCATGTAGGCGACCTGCCGCTTGTCCGCGGCGCCGGTGCCCACCACAGCCTGCTTGATCTGCATGGGCGTGTATTCGCCAATCTCGAGCGCGCATTCCGACAGCGCCACGAGTGCAGCCCCGCGGGCATGCGCCGTAGGAATTGCCGAGCGAACGTTAGCACCAAAGTAAATGCTCTCGATAGCAGCGGTATCGGGTCGATAACGCTCCACGACACCCTTGAGGTCGCGGGCGATATGCGACAGGCGCACCGCGAGCGGACTTCCGGCACTGGTCTCGATGCAGCCGTAGGCACGGCAGCGAACCTCGCCGCGCCGCTCCTCGATAATCCCCCAACCCGTATGGGCCAAACCGGGGTCGATACCCAAAATGACCAAGCCGACCTCCCCTCGCCACAAGCACAGCGCAAGACAAGGCCCCGCGCATCATTCACGAACGTCTGTTCTAGAATAACACAACGGGGCCGAAATGCTTAGTTGAAGTATCGGGGCTGGGAGCGAATCCTATCCCATAGTTAGTTCTGCGAGAAAAAGGGGAACTGCCTCGGATCCACCGGCGGATGCGGCATCGGACCACCCTGGGGCCCACCCTGCGGACCGCCCTGACCGCCCATCATCTTATCGATGGCGTCCTGAACCTCGCCCTCGAACTTTTTCATACCCTCATGCAAACGACGCTGGCCATCCTCAGAGCGCAGCTCCTCCATCTGCTCGGGCGAAATACCCAGTAGCTCGCCCAGCACGCCCATCATCTCGTTTCGCACGCGCTCGCTCGTATCCTCGTCAGCAAAACGGCGCACCTCGGCGCGCGCCAGCGAATCGACCGTCATACGCTCCTTGCCGTTAAGCCCCAGGTCGGACCACGCGAGCATATACGGCCAGGCACGCTCGGCAAACGAACGGGCCGAGACGATCGGCGCCATCGGCAACATGCGGCGGGCAGCCTCACCCTGTCGAACGAGCATCAGCAGCAGCGAGCAAGCCTCAGGCTTGCCAGCGGCCATCGGGATGTCGTCGAAAGATCGATTGCGGTCCACGTGCGCCTCGAGCGCGCCATCGACCTCACCCGGCTCAAGCCCGCCGAGCAGCTGTGCCGCGCGGTCGAGCATATCGACCGGACCGTCGAGCGTCGAGAGCGCTTGCGCCAGCACGCGCTCCATACAATCTTCCACCGCGTTGAGCGTCACGAGCTCTTGGGGCACCACGGCAGACGTGCGGTTGCGCACACGCGCCACAAACTCAAGCGTCGACAGGTACACATCGCCAAAGGGCGCGTAATCGCCCTGGTAGCCGCCGCAAAGCGCCGGCGCCGCCAGCGCGTACTCGGTTTTGGACAGCGGGCTCAGCGCCATCGCACCCAGCTCGAGCGCCGTGTCCTCCAGCATGAGGCCCAACGTGCGCGAGCGCAGACGCTCGGCATCGCCCGCCGACACGTCGCGATCGAGCACACGCGCCGCATCCGGTGCATCGCGCTCGACGGTGCGAATGTGCAGACGCTCGGCGATGGCGCGGACGGCGGCACAGCGGGCAGCCTCGGCCTCTTCCTGCGCCGGCGTAAAGATACGGTTGCGCCCCAGCACCAGGCCAATCACATTGCGCGGGCCCAGAGCGTCGACGGCCAGCGCCGCCAGCAGGGACGACGGCAAGTCACCCTCGAGTGTCACCACAGCACGCGACGCACCGTGGGCTCGGGCGTTGTCGCGCACGGCGAGCACCAGCGCCTGCCACAGCCACTCCTCGGAACGGAACTCGGGCAGTTCGTGATCCTCCAGGGCATCGAGCATCACGCCGCGCTGAATCTCCTGAACCAGCAGGCTCTCCTCAAAGCACGGCGCCTGGGCCACCACGCGACCGCAGTCGTCGAGCACAAACGAACCGCCGGTATACACCGACTCGTCATAGGCACCGACCGGCGCCATGCAGGCAAACCACACGCTGCGCTTGGATGCGATCTTGCGGTAGGCGCCGCTGCGAACGGCAGCAATGGCGGCAGTCTCGCGGTCGGTCATGTCAAACGCGTTGAATTGGAAATACGCAATGAGGTCAACACCGGTCGGCAACATCTCGAGTTCGCGGTCCAAGTCAAAAATCACGGCGATGCGCACGCCGTCCACGTCGAACACCGGCGGCGCCCAACGTGTGTCGTTGTTCTCGCCACGCTGCAGGGCAATGCTCGAACGCGCCGGCACCACATGACCGTCCTTGAGCATCATGTAGTCGAGCAGCGGCTGGCCCTCAAACGAAACCGCCGCGGGCACGATGCAGATCATGTCAAGCTCCTGGATACGCTCGGCGACACCAGTCAAACCGGCAAGCACGTCGTGCTCAAAGTCGGCAGCGCCCACCAGGCCACCGGGCATGGCGCCCATAAAGAGCGGAGCCGGAACGCACAGCACGCGCGCCCCGCGCTCGTGGGCCAGACGAGCCTGGTCCTCGATGCGGCCGCAAATGCCCTCAATATCACCCAGGCGCATATCGATCTGTGCAAGCGCGAGCTTCATGGCCCAGCCCTTTCCGTCGTAAACCATCGAAATCGTAGTAAAAGCGCCGGCCGCATAATGCAGCCGGCGCTTGCATGTGCATATGCTAGTTATGATACCCCGAGCGGGGGCGCGCTCCTAGAATGTCGCGGACCACAGCCCGTGCAGGTTGCAGTAGGCATAGACGGTACCGGTCTTGGAGCCGCCCGCGAAAAACGTCGCGGGTTTCATGCCGGGCTCAAGGTAATGAACCTCTAAGCGGCCCTCGGCCTCAAGCGCAATCCACTCAATGTAGTGTTCGGGCAGGCTGGGGTGCTCGACCGAGCCAACGCGTGCACGAATCACGTGACCGTCGCGCTCGGTCTCGACAACAGGCACGTGCTTCTCGTGCGCCGCGTCCTCAGTGTTTGCGGTCAGTTCCGTGCAACCGGCAGGGGTCGCAACGTCGTCGCCAAGGGCAGCGATGAGCTTACCGTCGGGGTCCTTAAAGAATTTCGCCATGATGTTCTCCTTTGCTGATGTGCCAATGTTCTTGATGGTTCTTATGCCCAAAGGCAGACAAACCATCCACGGCATTGCAAATGAACACATAACGGACCAGGCAAGCGGTCGGGCCAAAATGCGTCGACCGTCCTGCCCACTCCAGCAGTCCCACCCCGCGCGCGGCTAGCGCCCGTCGCCGCCGAGCAGCGCCAGAACATCCTCGCGCGTGAACAGTGCCGACGAGATGCCGTCGCCGCCGAGCACGCTGTTGACCAGGTCGCGCTTGGACTCCTGCATCTGCATAATGCGCTCCTCGATCGTGTCCTTGGCGATGAGCTTGTACACGGTCACGGTATGTTGCTGGCCAATACGATGCGCGCGGTCAGTCGCTTGGTCCTGCGCCGCCACGTTCCACCACGGGTCGTAGTGGATTACCACGTCGGCCGCCGTCAGGTTAAGGCCCACGCCGCCCGCCTTGAGCGAGATCAAAAAGACCGGCACCTCGCCCGCCTGGAACTGTGCGACCATCTTGGCGCGGCTCTCTTTAGACGATGCGCCCGTGAGCTTAAGGAAGGCGATATCCTCCTTGGCCAGGCGCTTACCGATAATATCGAGCATACCCGTAAACTGGCTGAACAACAGGATGCGATGTCCGCCGTCGAGTGCGCCGTGCACGAGCTCCATGCACGTATCGAGCTTGGCGCTCCCCGCCTTGTAATCCTCGTAGTGCAGACGCGGGTCGCAGCAGATCTGGCGCAGCTTGGTGAGCTCGGCAAGTACCTTGAGCTTGTCCTTCTTAAACTCCCCGGCCTCGCGGTGCTGCACCTGCTGGGCGATGCGGTCCTGGTTGGCCAGGTAGAGCTTGCGCTGCTCGCCGGTGAGCTGCGCCATGACCGTGTCCTCGATCTTTTCGGGCAGATCGGCCACCACGTCCTCCTTGACACGGCGCAGTACAAACGGCGACACGAGTGCCTGCAGACGAGCGGCGCTGTCGCCCTCGGCGTGCTCGACCGGGCTTTCGAAGCGCTTGGCAAACGACTCGCGCGTGCCAAGCAGGCCCGGCATCAAAAAGTCGAAGATGCTCCAGAGCTCGGACAAGCGGTTTTCGATGGGCGTGCCCGTCAAGGCAAAGCGCACGCCGGCAGGCAGGCGCTTGGCGGCACGCGCTACCTGCGTGAGCGGGTTTTTAATGTACTGGGCCTCGTCGAGCACCACGCGGGCAAAATCCTGCTCGACGTACTCGTCGATATCGCGCCGCATAAGGTCATACGACGTCACGACCACGTTATGCTCGGCAACGCCGGCAATCTGCACGCGACGCTGCGCCTTGGCGCCCACGATGGCGCACACATCGAGCGACGGGGCAAAGCGCTCCAGCTCGGCGGTCCAGTTGTACACAAGCGACGCAGGGCACACCACAAGCGTGGGCTTGGCGTCCCCCGCTTCCACGCGCGCCAGGATATGTGCGATCATCTGCAGCGTTTTGCCCAGGCCCATGTCGTCGGCCAAGATGCCGCCAAGGCCCAGGTGTTCGAGCGAGCCGAGCCACTGGTATCCGTCGACCTGATAGCCGCGCAGTGTGGCCTTGAGCGAGACCGGCACCGTAAAGTCCATCTTGCCGAGCGTATCCAAGCGCTCGACGGTGCGGCGGAACGCGGCGTCACGATCGGCCTCGAGCGCGGGCGTGCGCGCGAGCATGCTATCGACGAATAGGGTACTCGACGCGGGAAGCGACACGCCGTCGAGCAGGTCGACGGCATCGACACCCAGGTCCTCGGCGAGGCCAAACGCGGCTCGGGCGCCCTCGTCCAGGCGAATGATGTCGCCGGACGTGAGACGCGCAAACGTCTGGTGACGCTTGTACGAATCGAGATAGACGGCAAGGTCCGCGGCCGAAAGCCCGCTCGCACCCAGCTCGACATCGAGCAGATTGCTCTTGACGGTCGCACGCACCGAAAGCTTGGGCGCAGGGCGGACCGAGATCTGGCGCAGACGGTCGCTGAGCATGACCTCACCCAGCTCGGACAGGGCGGACAGGCCCTCGGTCAGCAAGCAGAACAGGCTCTCGTCGTCGCGCTCCTCAAACGCCAGGCCGCCCTCGTAAAAGTCGAAATACAGGGCCGCCGTGTCCATAACGCGAAACTCTGCTATCTCGTCGCGCGGCGGCACGCCCGGGCGCTGTTCTTCGAAGGGGCTTCCCGGAGCACCCAGGCTAAAGAGATCTGCCGACCAATCACCGTAGGCAACCGTAATCTTGCAGGTCACGAGCCCGTCGTCGACACCGATTGCCATGGCAAAGCTCGGCTCGGGCGCCACGGTGTCGAGCACGGCGGGAGCGGTGAGGTCAGTGTATTCGCGCAGCACGGGCAGTGCCATGCGGCAGAATTCGCCCACCTGTTCGGCGGCGATATGGACCGGCGTGCGACAAGGCAGCAGACGCGACAGAAACGGTGCGGCATGCTGAGCAAACGCTGCATCGGCGCGGCGCGCGCGGTGCGTGTCGACCAGATAGGCCGCGTCGCCTGCGACAAAGCAGTACGTATCGGCCGGCAGGCGCAGGTCGTAGCTGCCACCGGCCGCCGGCGCGATCTTGGCGGCAAGGAGTGGCGGTTGTTTTGCCGAGGCCTCGTCCTCCCCCACCGGCAACAACTCAACCGCCACCTCGTAGGAACGATGCGTCGTCGTTCCCCGCGACCAGGCGGGCTCAAAGGAAATGGTCCGGCCACGCAGCAGGTCCAGCATGTATACGATGTCATGCTCGGACAGCGGCAGCTGGCGCTCGGCGACAAAGCCGCTGCGTGCAAAATCGTACGACGCCGAACGCGAACTTGTGATGTCGCTCAGATACACAACCGTTGCCACAACAAGGTCGAGTAGACGCACCGAAACCTCGTCGAAGGCCTCAGGTGTATGGAGGAATGTGAGCTTTTTGCCGTACGAGAACGTGCCGCCGCGCACGTAGGCGGCGGCCATGCCGTCGATGTCCTTGACCACGTAGGATACCGAGCCGCAGCGGATGCGAAGCTCGAGCGCCCAGCTAAAGCGGTCGGCAAACAGCGGATTGTAGTACGGTACCAGCGAGGGCTCCAACACCGCCTTGGGGGCATCGGGGTCGACAGTGCCGGCGAGCTTGCGGCGCATGCCCGCCAACTCATCCATGCGCGCGTCCGAAAGATCGGAGAGCGCCTTCATGAGGCTCGGGCTCGTGGGGACGGGCGCCGGGAAGGGAAAGTTAGGGTTGACCGCCGGTGCGGCAGACGCAGGACGCGCGGCTTGCTTAGGCGCCGCCGTAAACGTGCGGACCGGCGTGCGCAGGCCCTCGACGGGCTCAATGCCGCTTGCGTCCAGATACGCAAGCGCCGTGGCGATGGCGTGCTTGCACATGCCGGGGTAGCGATAGGCAGCGGGGCAATCGCAGTCGTAGTCGATCACCTCGTGCTCGTCCATGTCGAGCGCCACGTGCGTCTTGTACAGGTCGCCGCGCGAGCCGCGCACTGCACCCTCAACCGTCACGTTTTTGGAGAAGCGCGAGCCGCTGTCCTCGATCGACAGCACGGCGCCGTTGAGCATGAGCGAACGCCCCTTCATAAAGGTGCCGCTCAGCGCCGCCTCTTTCCGGAGCGCCTGCACAAACGTCCCCTGCGCCATCACTTCCTCCAATCCACACAGGGTAGCTAATTTGGGACGGGGCTATTTTAGCTACCCCTCATATGTCGGTTGAGATGTATTCCGACCCTGGCTTATTCGCCGTCAGTCAAAGGGTAGCTAAAATAGCCCCGTCCCAAATTAGCTACCCCGGCAAAATCATTTTAGATAACCGTCACTCTGCCCTGGTTACCCACGATGGCCTTGGCCTCGGCCAGCAGCGGAATCGAGCGTGCGTTGACCTTGGCCGGTACCTCGGCACGCAGTACGCGCCCGTCCACCTGCTCGATAAAGATCTCCACGCGGTCGCCGCCCGGGTTGGCGGTAAGCACCGTGGCAAGACGCGCCATATTGCCCTGGCTAAAGCGGCTGTTGGGCACCATGACCTCAAACACCTTGGGCTTGTTGTTCTCCTCGTTAAGCTCAAGCGGCACGATCTCCTGCGCGATGATCTGGTCGCCGCGGTCCGAACGCTCGAGCTTGCCCTTAATGCGCACAAACGCATCGGACAGCTGCGCACCGGTCTCGGGATCGACCTCGCCGTACAGGTACCCCTCGGCCTCCTTGTAGGTCTTGGGGAACACCACGACCGTGGCCTCGCCTTCCATGTCCTCGAGCTGCACGATGCCCATGGGGTCGCCGTTTTTGGTCACGCGCTTGGACACGCTCGAGACCATGCCGGCCCACCACAGCGCCTTGCCCTCGGGAATCTCCTGGTTGATGGTACCGCCCGTAGGATTCTGAACTTCGTAGCCAGTGTCGATCTGCGAGAACGAGAAGTCGCGTGCCTTGGCTAGTGCATACTCAAACGGGCGCAGCGGGTGGTCCGAGACATAGATGCCCAGAACCTCCTTCTCCTGGCTCAGCTTAAGGTGGCGGTCCCACTCCTGGCCGTCCGGATCGGGCACGCTCACCTCAAAGCCCGAGCCCTCAACGTCGCCAAACATGTCGAAGAACGACGTCTGGCCGCTCGCGCGGTCCTTCTGGCGCTTTACCGCGGCATCGATGATGTTCTCAGGGTTGTTCTTATCCACAAAGTGCATCATCTGGCGACGCGGATACCCCGTGGAGTCGAAGGCGCCTGCCTTGATGAGCGATTCGATCACACGGCGGTTGGCCTGGCTCGAGTCCACGCGCTCGACAAAGTCGTGCAGCGTCTTAAACGGACCGCCCGCCTCGCGCTCGGCGATAATCGCCTGCGCCACGCCGGTGCCCACGCCGCGGATGCCAGCCAAACCAAAGCGCACGCCTTCCTTGGTAGCCGTGAACTCGGTACCGGACTCGTTGACATCTGGCGAAAGCACGGGGATGCCGTCGTGACGGCACGCCGAGACGTAATGCACGATCTTGTCGGTCTTGCCCGTATAGGACGTCAGAACGGCCGCCATGTACTCGTGCGGATAATGCGCCTTGAGCCACGCCGTCTGCATAACCAGGATGGCGTAGCCGGCGGAGTGCGACTTGTTAAAGGCGTAGGACGCGAACTCGAGAACATCGTCCCAAATCTTCTGGGCGACCTCGCGCGTGTAGTTGTTCTTGATGGCGCCGTTCATCCAGTGGTCGTAGGTGGTCTCGTCCGAGCCATCCTCCCAGTGGAGCACCGTTGACGTGAGCAGTTTGATCTTCTTTTTAGCCACGGGCTTACGGATACGCGAGTCCGATTCGCCCTTGGAGAAGCCGCACATCTCGACGGAGATGAGCATAACCTGCTCCTGGTAGACCATGGTGCCGTAGGTTTCGCCCAGGATGTCGTCCAGGCGGTCGTCGTAGGAGACCGCCGGCTCCTTACCATTCATACGGTTGATGTAGGACGAGACCATGCCGGCGCCCAACGGGCCCGGGCGGTACAGGGCGATCAATGCTACGACGTGTTTGTACTCGGTGGGCTTCATGTTCTTGATCGTGGCCGTCATGCCGGCGGACTCGACCTGGAAGACGCCGGCGGTGTGGCCGGAGCCCATGAGCTTAAAGATCTCGGGATCGTCAAAGGGGATCTCTTCCTCTTTGATGTCGATGCCGAAGTTCTTTTTGATGTTGGCCTTGGCCTTGGAGATAACCGTCAGCGTGCGCAGGCCCAGGAAGTCCATCTTGAGCAGGCCCATGTCGGCAACGGTATGGCCCTCGTACTGGGTAATCTCGACGCCGCCCTTGGTATCGAGCTTGGTGGGCACGTGCTCGTTGACGGGGTCACGGCAGATCAAAACGGCGCACGCGTGCACGCCCTCGCCACGAGTGAGGCCCTCGATCGAGAGCGCCGTGTCGATGATGCGGCGAGCGTCGTCGTCCTTTTTATAGGCCTCGGCAAAATCGGGGTTAAACAGATCCTCTTTGCCGGGTTGCTTTTCGAGCACCTGCTTGAGCTTGACCTTGGGGTCGCTCGAGACCATCTTGGACAGGCGCTGGCCCATGTAGACCGGATAGTCCAGCACGCGCGCGGCGTCGTTGATGGCCTGCTTGGCCTTAATGGTCGAGTAGGTGATGACGTGGGTGACCTTCTCGGGGCCGTAGAGCTGGCGAACGTGCTCCACGACCTCGAGGCGCCGCTCATCGTCGAAGTCCATATCGATATCGGGCATCTCGGTACGCTGCGGGGACAGGAACCTCTCGAACATCAGGCCGTTCTCGAGCGGGTCGAACGCGGTGATGTTCATGGCGTAGGCGACGATAGCGCCGGCGGCCGAGCCACGGCCGGGGCCGACGCCGATGCCGTTGTCCTTGGCCCATTGCACGTACTCGGCAACGATCAAAAAGTAGGCGGCAAAGCCCTTGTCGCAGATGACCTTGTATTCGTACTCAAAGCGTTCTTTGATGTTGACGCCACCGATCTCGCGTGTGGCCCAGTCGTCACCATAGTGCTGGCGCAGACCTTTCTCGCACTCGCGGCGGAACTGGCTCTCATGCGTCTCGCCGGGATCGAGCAACGGGAAGCGCGGCAGGATGATGGAGTCCCAGTCCAGCTCAACGTAGCACTTGTCGGCGATCTCGAGCGTGTTGTCGCAGGCCTCGGGGCAATACGGGAACATCGCCCGCATCTCCTCCTCGGTCTTCATGTAAAACTCCGAGCCGGTCATGCGCATGCGGTTGGGGTCGTCGACCTTGGCGTTCATGCCAATACACATGATGACGTCCTGCACGGGCGCATCCTCGCGGCGCAGGTAGTGGAAGTCGTTGGTGGCGATGACCTTGACGCCCACCTGTTTGGCGATGTCGATGAGCGTGCGGTCCATCTGCTCGTCAGTCAGGCCGTTGTCGGTGGTGATGCCGTGTTCCTGGATCTCGATGTAGAAGTCGCCGGGCTCGAAGGTATCACGGAAGGTCTCGGCCCACTTGATGGCGCCTTCCATGTCGCCGCGGTCGATGTATTTGGGGATGATGCCCGCGATACAGGCGCTCGTGCAGATCATGCCCTTGGCATGGCGGCGCAGGTTGTCGAGCGTCACGCGCGGCTTGTAGTAAAAGCCCTGCACGGCGGCCTCGGAGACCGTCTGCATCAGGTTGACGTAGCCTTCCTGGTCTTTGGCCAGGAGGATCATATGGTAGAGCTCGGGCTTGTGGTCGCGGGCAAGGGTCTCGTCCGGCGTAAAGTAGACCTCGCAGCCAAAGATGGGCTTGATGACCAGGGGCGGCTTGAGCTCGTCGATGTTGCCCTTCTCGTCCCACATGGCCATGTCTTTGACGTACTGGGCATGCTCACGCGGGTTTGCCTCGGGGTCGGGCTCCACCAGCTCGTCGCGGCGGTCCTTTTCCAAGAAGGCCTTGTCGTGGCTCCAGGTTTTGTACTCGGGCGTGTTGTGGTTGACGGCGTCGCAGGCCAGCGCCAGATCGGGCACGCCATACATGTAGCCGTGGTCGGTAATGGCCACGGCGGGCATGCCCAGCTCAACGGCACGATTGACCATATCCTGGATACGGGTTGCGCCGTCGAGCATGGAGAAAACGGTGTGATTGTGCAGATGGACGAATGCCATGTGATGAGCTCCGATGCGGGTTCGTGTTCTGACTGAACGATTTTACCCCACGGCACGGACAGCACCCGAACCTAGCCAAACCCACACGGCTCCTCTTGCAGTTGCGGTGAAATGCGGACTGTTTGGCGGCTTTTTTGGCCAAAACAGTCCGTATTCCACCGCAAGTTATTGAGGGTTAGAGGTTGTAGGTGACTACTTGGGGCTCGGCGGGTTCGACGAAGATGGCTGGATTCGCCTGCTCCACGCGGACGAACTTAACGGTCACGGCCTCAAAGCCCGCCTTGTGCAACACATCGGCGTAGACGCGCGCCTGCAGGGCGTGCTTCTCCTGCAGCTGGTCCGGCGTCTCGTCCGGCGTGCCACCCGTCTTGTAATCGATGACCAGGGCGCGCGACGGATCGGCCGGGTTCGTCGCCAAAACGTCGATGGCGCCTTCGGCATATGCACCGTAGCGGGCGATGTCCTCGTCCTCGCAGCCCAGCGAGAAGAACGGCACTTCGGCACGAACGCACGGCCACGCGAACAGCTCGGCACGAACCGACGACTTGAGCCAGCGCTCCAGAGCGACATCGAAGCGCTCGCGCTGTTCTGGCGTCAGGTGCCACAGGCGAGCCAAGGCGTCGGCACGCTCAGCGGGCAGCGCATCGGCACCCATCTCGATGAGCCACTGGCAGGCGGCGTGGAAGGCCGAGCCCAGCGCCATGGGATTGCCGGCGGGCTCGACAGCGGCCACGTCTGCATCCGTCATCTCCGAGCCATCCGACTCTGCATCATCGCCGGACTCATCCATGGGAACACGAGCCTCGGCGGCACGGTCTTCCGTCTCGGCATGGAGTGCCGCGGCGATTGACGAGTAGCTATACGAGTCACGCATCGGATACGGACAGATGCCCATGCGTACGCCCACTGCCTGGGGATACACAAGCTCAAACGAATCGGGCTTGGGGTCAGCAGGACCGGGCACAGTTGAGTGCGCAGCATTATCGGCGGCATCGGCATCGCCACGAACGAGCCTGCCCTCGGCATCCAGCGAAGCGTTAGCCTCAAACGCCTGCTCGCCAAACGTAAAGTCTGCTAGCGACATGAGCTCGTAGTCGCCCGGTTGGGAGTTGTCGAACACCAGGCGGTCGGCATCGAGCTGCGGCATGTCCAGAGCGTCGGTCGGCAAAATACGGCGCAGCACGTCGTAGGTCAGATCGGTCTCGACGTCGAAGGTCGGCGCACACAGCTTGCCACGGCTCACGCCGGCATCCATCGCCAGAATGACCAGCTCACGCGCTCGCGTCATGGCAACATAGAGCAAGCGGGCCCGCTCCTCGAGCGAAAGCTGCAGGTCGTCGTTACGCAGGCGGGCAAATGCCTCGGCGGGAGAGCCCGTCGCGCAGACGTCCTCCATGAGCTCTGGCGGCAACCACAGCGACGCACCTTTGCCCTTAAACGCATGATCAAACTGCTTTTTGACGTCATCGCCTTTCACAAAGGTCCCATCGGCAAGCTTAACGCCATCAAAACGAGCTGGCAGTGCCACGACCTGCGCTCCGCCCTCGACACGCCCCATCTGTGCCGCACCCGAGGACTTACGCACGCCAAAGCACTCGGCGACCGCCACGACCGGATATTCCAGACCCTTGGAGGCGTGCACCGTCATGATGCGTACCGCGCCGTCGCCCTCCTCGTTGAGGGCACCCGGAGCTTCCTTGCCCGCCAAGAAGCGGTCGAAGGCGAGCGCGATGGAGCGCGGAGAATTTCCGAGCTCGGCCTCTGCCTCGGCCACGGCGTCGAGCGCCTTGAGCACGTTGGCGGCGATGGCCTTGCCCTCGGGGCCGCGCTGCGCCAGGCGCACGAACCAGCCGGAGGCATTGACCGCGTCGCGCGCGATGGCGGCGAACGAATCGCGCCCCACGCGACGAAGCGCATACCGCAGCACCTCGCGGGCGCGCGTCACAAGCGGCAAGTCTTGCAAACCCGGCACGTCGAAATCGCTCATGATGCCCATGTCGATATTCCGGCGCGAGGTCTCCCCTGTCTCGCTATCGAGTTTGGTCGCCAGCGCCAGGAACTCCTGGGCGCCGAGTGCAAACATCGGCGAGGCCAGCAGTGGCATAAGACCCTGCGCCGTATCGGCCGGATTGGCGAGTGCACAAACCAGGGCGCGCACCGTCTGCACCTCGGCAGCTTGGGCAAAGACCGAGCCGCCCGCGATGACGCAGTCGAGCCCCTGGTCGCGGAAGGCCTGCGCATAGACATCGGCGTTGGTCATGCGGCCCAGCAGCAGGACCATGCTGCCCTGGGGCTGTTTTTTATCGGCAAGCGCGCGGAAACGCTCGGCAATCGCACGAGCTTTCGTCTGCGTTCGCTCCTGCGTACTGCCGCCGGCAACAAAGAGCGCCTGACGACGCGAGGCGTGCGCCACCAGCGTGTCCTTGCGGCCGTCGCTCGCCTCAAGATCCAAAAAGCCCTGCATCAGGCCGCCGTCATCGCCGTCGAAGACGCGTGCCACGTAACGCAGCACCTCGTCGTGGCTGCGGAAGTTGCGCACGAGCTTGACGAGCTCGCCGGCGGGGACATCCGGCGTGGCGACCGTCTCGGGCGCCGCCGTCGATCCCACTTTGCGCTCCTGGCGGCGGAAGACCTCGACCTCGGCGCCGCGGAAGCGATAGATCGACTGCTGTGCATCGCCCACGGTGCACAGCGCGCGCTCCCCCGCACCCGTCAGGTAACGGATCAGATCGACCTGCATCTGGTCGGTATCCTGGAACTCATCGATCATGACCATCTTAAAGCGGCCCTCGTACGCAGCACGGATGGCAGGGTAATCGCGCAACGCCTCGTAAGCCATACGCAGCAGGTCGTTATTATCGAGGGCGGACTGGGCAGCCTTCAGCGCGCGATACTCAGCCTCTACAGAGCGGGCCAGGCCCACCAGCGCATCGAGCGCCGGGCCACCGCAGGCAAGCACGATATTGATAAACGCATCGGCGGCCTCGGCCTTGAGCAGCTCGACCTGCTCCTTAGGGAATGCCTTGCTCGCGCGCGGCATGGTGCATGACATCATGAGTCGCGCCGCATCGACCATGGTCTTGCCGCTCGCCTCGAACGCGTCGATGGCATCGAGCGCCGTCTGCGCCTTCTCGGTCGCGGCCTTGCTTGCGCCCAGCGCCGCGCGATAGGCATCGGCGAGTGCCGAGGTATCGGCCTGGCCGCGCGCCATGCGCACGTCGTCCATACCGCCCGGCAACTGGCTCGACAGCTCCAGCAGGTCGCGCACCAGACCCCTGATGGTCGTACCGCCGCCAAAGGAACCGCCCTCGCCCGCCATGGGATACCAGGCATAGAGGGCCTTGAGCGATGCCGCGAGCTCGGGGGCGGCATCGGGTGCCGTCGCGCGACCCAGCACATGCTCAACAGCCTGATCCATGAGCTCGTCGGTATCGGTGAGCACCGTGAACTCGGGGTCGATGCCCAACTCCAGCGCGTGCGCGCGCAGGATACGCGAGCACATGCCGTGAATGGTCGAAATCCACGCGTCGTCGACGGCCAGCGCTTCCTCGTCCATGCCCTCGTCGATAAGCGCACGGCGCACGCGGTCGCGAATCTCGGCCGCGGCATCTTTGGTAAAGGTAATGGCGAGCACCTGGTCCAGATGCTCAACGAACGGACCGGATTCGGGCGAGAGCGCGTAGACGATGCGGCGCGTGAGGGTAAAGGTCTTGCCCGAACCGGCGCCCGCCGAGACAAACAGCGGACGGTCGAGCGTTTTGACAATCTGCAGCTGTTGCGGCATCAAAGTCGAAAGATCCATGGTCTACACGTCCCTCCTTACAAACGTTCCTTCGTGGTTATACGAGCAGCGCGCATGCGCGGCCTGAGCCGACGTCGGGTCGACGGCGGCAACGTTGCCTGCCTCGAGCTCGCGCAGGCGCTCGGCGATGCCGGCCTCAACGCGATCGAGCAGGGCGTCGAAGTCCATGCTGCCACCCTCGCCGGGGAAACCTTTCTTAAGGCCCGGGATGCGACCGTCGCCGCGCTCTTCCTCGAGCAGCTCGGCGCTCGCAGCACCGCGCAACGCCGGCTTGCCGCCCTTGGTCGAAAAGTAGAGCGCCGCGCGGGTGTCCAAATCCAGCGCCCGGCGCATGGCCTGGGCGTAGATGAGCGTTTGGGTATGTGGTGGCAACCAGCGCGGATCGTCGATGGGCGCCGTGCCCGATTCCTCGTCGCGCACCGTAGGGTCGGCGAGCTTAAACTCCTCAACGCCCGTGCGATGCTTGTAGTCGATCACCACGGCATGATTCTCGGCGTCCACGTCCACGCGATCGATGCGCCCGCCAAGCGGCCAACCGGCATACTCGACCTTGAGCTCGTTGAAGGCGAACTCCAGGTAGCGCGGGGCAAAGGGGGCAAGTGCCTCGGACTCGTAGGCAAGCACACCCTCCAGCTGCGGCAAGATCTCGGCCACCTGGCGCTCCTCCACCGCAGAGAGCGGCACCAGCGGGCCCTCCGTGCCGCGCTTGCCGGCGTGCTCGGCCAACGTCTCGCCAAAGACCTCGTGCAGCAGCTCCTGTGCACGCGGCAGATTCTCGGGCGTCACGCGCTCCATGCCCTCTTGGGACAGACGGGCATGTAGATGCTCCAACACGTCGTGGACAAAGTTGCCCTTCTCCATGTTGCCAAAGCCCGCGTCGATAGACTGGGGCTTAACGCGATACGACACGAACCAGCACAGTGGGCAGGTAGAATAGGCCTCGATTTGCGAGGCGGACGTCAGACGCGGCACGAGCGGCGCGTCCTCGCCCTCGCCATCGCGACGGCGCAGGACCAGATACGGAATGGCTTCATCGCTCAGATGCTGAGGAGCTTCGCAGGTCACGCGCTCGCGCCTAAGACCTTCGCCTGCAGCGGGATCAAAGTCGGCGATGATATCGCCCTCGCCCACGCGCGTGGGCTTGGCAGCGCCAGCGGCCTCGGCATGTGCCCGCAGCTCGGTCCATACGGCTGCCGGGTAGCACTCGCGCGCCTGGCGATCGTGTGTCACGCGGGCAAGCGCGACCGGACCGCTCGTCGCCTGCATTGCACGGCCAAAGCGCACGCGCAGCAGGGCAGCGGGCTCCAAAGACACGCCGTCGCGGCGCAGCTCGGCCGTCAACGTGGCAAGCGGGCCCTCTTCATGCGAAAGCGGGTAGCTGTCCAGGTCGACATCGGCAAACAGCACGGCATCGTAGCTGCCAGGGCGCAGAACCGACGCATCGGCAAGCGACACGAAGCGCACTTGCGCCCGTGGCGTGCGATCGACCTCGTAGGTCGCGTAATCGTAAGCGGTACTGCGCTTGTCCACCTTGGTTCGAACGCCGCCGAGAACCGGCACGGTCGCGGCCTGCGACACGTCGAGCGCGCGAGCATCGTTCATAAGGATGTCGATGGCATGGCGCAGCAAAGCCGTCTCTGCCTGGCGACGGGCCTGGCCGTCAAGGCCGCCCAGAGCGCGATCGGGCAGCGCCTCTGCAACGGCGAGCATGGCCTTGAGCACCGTCACGGGTTTGTCGCGCCACAGCGCCTGAAACACGTCCGAGGCCACGCACGGCACATTCTTAAACCAGTTATCTTCGCTGGCAGCCTTGCGGGCGCCCCTCACCTGGCCCTGCACGCTCTGCAGCAGGCTCTTGACGCCCGCAGCGGTCTTGCTGCGCGACAAGCGCATGTTCTTGTCGAAGCCGCGGGCGCTCGCGGCGTCGGCACCCGAAAGCGGACTGTAGATCCAGTCGGTAAGCTCCGGCGCGGGCCACCACTCGGTCTTTGACGCCATGCCCTCATCGGCGGCCTTCATGCGCTCGATCAGGCCGGCAAGCGCCGCAAACTGCCTGCCCGCAATGGATTGGGAAAACGCCGTGAACTCAGTTGTCTCGGCAGCGATATGACGAGCCGCCAGACGAGAGGCGAGCTCACCGAACAGCTGGGATGCCCGGGCAGAAACGGCAAGCACACGCACAGGGTCGGCAGAGGCGGCGGCGACCTCGGAACCCCGGCACGTTTTTACCAGATCATCAATTGCGTCCGCATAAGCATGAGCACGGGCATGGGGGCCAGCGACCTCAATAAAGGCAGGCTGAGCGGCGGTCCCGTAAGCGGCATCAGACGCGCCGACACCCTCCCCTAGCGGCGCGATCTCAAACAACACATCGCGGGCATCAAATGCCGCGGCAAGCTCCTCGCGCATCGCCGCCTGCTCGTGGGCAAGCAGCACGACGACCTCTCCCCCATTGTTCGCCACGGCAGTCAGCAGCTCGAGCAGACCGTGCGTAAACGACGTGATACCGCGCACGCATACGGCGCGAGTGCACGCCGGCAGGCTATCGGCCAGGGCACCGGCCATAATGTCAGCTGCCTCGCAGGACTCGACCATATCTCGACGGTCCAAACCGCTCGCATAGGCGCGCAAAAGCTCGAACACACGAGCCTCGGCATCGCTTTTTGGCTCAGGCTGGCAGTTGTCGCCACGGCATCGTTCGGCACCCGTCCCCGCAACGCCCGGCAACACGTCGCGGGCCATGCGCGCGAGCATGCGCACTGTGCCCTGGCTGCGCGAAAGCGGCTGCAGGTCGGCATCGTCGAGACGCGTGACCATGTCCGAGAACAGCATCTGGCGCTGCAGGTTGTCGACGAAACCGCGCCCGTCGCCCATAAGCTCCCAAAGCGAGCGAAGCCACGATGTAGGCGTCTTGTAGTCAATGCCCAGCGAAATCCCGGCTTCCGCCGCATCATGACGGCACAGGTCGAGCTCGGCAAACGTAGGTGCCAGCAGAACGGCACGTCCGTGGCAGTCAACAAGGTCGGCAAGCAGCGCCGACTCGGCATCACTCAAATCCGTGCCGGCATTGGTGGTATAGATTCGAACAGGCATGGTCCTCCGCTCAAACTGTTCGCAATAATCAATGCATCCATCCTACCCGCCCAAGCGGACACATTGCCACCGCAGCTCCATCTTTTGGTACAAAGCAACCTGACCCCAACGCACCAGCCGATTGCGGGCATATAAAAACCGCCCCCGGAGGAGCGGTTTTGTACAATTCGTTTTTGGCGCAGCTTATTCGCCATCCTCCAGTTTAATGAGGATCTTGCGGTAGCCACCGTACTCGCCGTTGAGCGCCTTTGAAACGCGGCTCACCGTAGTGGACGAAGCACCGGTGCGGGCCTGAACCTCAACATAAGGCTCGCCCTCGTCCAGGTAACGCGCGACCTGCAGACGCTGCGATAGATCGCAAATCTCGCGCGGCGTGCAGATATCGGTCAAAAACGCTTGGATATCTTTCTCGTCATCCAAAAGACTAAATGCGTGGACCAGCTGCTTGACATCAGGCTTGTCAAACATGTTCTCGATATTCATCGATCACCGCCAAACCCGCCAAAAGGCATCGAAGTTGATACTGACATCGGGCATCGTTCGCCCGTTCTATGCAATAGGGCAACGCCTGTGGCTTTTGCCCGTAGCAGTGTAGCACACCACCAAACTAAAGCGACAAGACTCTCTGCCAGCGGCGCGTTTTTCAGGACGAACGCCGTTTAGAAACCGAATGCGCACGTAAGCTCCACGAATATTTGAGACAATGGGCGCCCAAACACCGCGGCGCGCCCGCGCAACCATCCAGGTCGCCGCCGTAAGCCGCTTCACGCGACGCCAGCAACCCCGGCGCAAGAAAGGATTCACGCCATGCGCTTTATGCTTAACTGGCTCTTTACTTCGATCGCCATCGCGATCGCCACGTTCCTCGTCCCCGGCATCCAACCCTTCGGTTTCGCCGAGGCCTGGGTCTGTTTCGCCTTTGTGGGACTGTTCCTCAACATCGTCGACTCGCTCGTCAAGCCGTTCCTCACGGTTATCTCGCTACCGCTCACGATCATTACGCTGGGCATTTTCCAGCTTGTCGTCAACAGCTTTATGCTCGAGCTGGCCAGCTACCTGTCGGTCAATCTGCTGGGCGCTGGTATCTCCATCGCCGGCTTTGGATCGGCCTTTATGGGCAGCATCCTGGTATCCATCATGCGCAGCATTCTGGACAGCATCGCCGAGGGCTAAAACGGCCATTCCGGCCGTGCCCGTCTCAACAGCCTAAAACGAAGGCCGCCCATCGCAAAAATGGGCGGCCTTCTTATTTGTCAAGTCTCAAAGGACGAGAGAATCTACCATTTCTACCCCGTCCCCAAATGCAGGTGTGGGTTAGATGACGTAGTCGTAGCCATGGTTGGGAGCGACAAGTTGATCGAGCGTCACACCGTCGAGGTAGTCGTTGATGAGCTTGTCCAGGTTCTTCCACACGTCGAGCGTGGGGCACTCGTCCGAACGCGAACAGCCCTTGCAGTCGCCGTCCAGGCATGCGACCGGTGCTAGGCTGCCCTCGGTCAGACGCAAGATCTCGCCCACCGTGTACTGCTCGGGCGGGCGCGTGAGCACATAGCCGCCGCCCTTGCCACGCATACCCGAGAGCATGTTGGCACGTACGAGCGTAGCCAAGATGTTCTCGAGATATTTCTCGGAAATCCCCTGTCGCGCCGCGATCTCTTTGAGCGGGATGCGACCGGCCGCCTGGTGCTCGGCCAGATCGACCATAACGCGCAGGGCATATCTGCCCTTAGTAGAAACCAACATGTATAGTGCTGCCTTTCGGTCATTTTGTCCGTAGAAATTCTAGCCGAAAAATTGGTTTTGAAAATACCCATTCCCGTCAAGATGGTTAATCGACTCGTAATAATCTTCTATTTCCTATTGCGTTACTAGGCTTTAGTGTCTACTATGCTTGCCAACAGCAAAACGAACAACCTATACGGTTTGTGGGTTTCGCTGCTACACACACCGTAAAACCACACGGTATCCAGTCATTTGAACACTTTGGAGGTTCATCATGAGCAAGGTTTACACGTCCATCGATCAGCTTATCGGCCACACTCCGCTTCTGGAGCTCACTCACTTTGAGGCCGATGAGGACCTCAAGGCCCGCGTGCTCGTCAAGCTGGAATACTTCAACCCCGCCGGCTCCGTCAAAGACCGCGTCGCCAAGAACATGATCGACGAGGCCGAGAAGGCCGGCAAGCTCGTGCGCGGCGGCGACTACACCATCATCGAGCCCACGAGCGGCAACACCGGCGTCGGCATCGCCTCGGTGGCGGCTGCCCGCGGCTACAAGGTGATCATCACCATGCCCGAGACCATGTCCGTCGAGCGCCGTAAGCTTATGCAGGCATACGGCGCACAGCTCGTGCTCACCGACGGCTCCAAGGGCATGAAGGGCGCCATCGCCAAGGCCGAGGAGCTGCAGAAGGAGACCCCCAACAGCATTATCGCCGGCCAGTTTGTGAACCCCGCCAACCCCGCCATCCACAAGGCCACGACCGGCCCCGAGATCTGGGATGACACCGACGGCAAGGTCGACATCTTCGTCGCCGGCGTCGGCACCGGTGGTACCGTGACCGGCGTGGGCGAGTTCCTCAAGGAGCAGAACCCCGAGATTCAGGTTGTCGCCGTCGAGCCCGCCACTTCCCCGGTGCTCTCTAAGGGTCAGGCCGGCCCGCACAAGATCCAGGGTATCGGCGCCGGTTTTGTGCCCGACGTCCTCGACACCCAGGTCTATGACGAGATCATCCCCGTCGAGAACGACGACGCCTTTGCCACCGGCCGCGCCGTGGGCCACAAGGAGGGCGTGCTCGTGGGCATTTCGTCCGGCGCCGCCGTGTGGGCCGCACTGCAGCTGGCCAAGCGCCCCGAGAACGAGGGTAAGACCATCGTGGCGCTGCTCGCCGACACCGGCGAGCGCTACCTGTCCACGGCGCTCTTCCAGGACTAGAGCTTCTCGTTCTTAGAACGAGTCCAAGGCACGCCGGCCTCCCCTCTCTTCTGGCAGCCTGGGCTCATCCCAACAGGGTGTCCCACGAGACGTCCGAACTTGCTACAATGTCTGCGGCGCGGAACCAGCCTCCCGCGCCGCTTTTCTTTTTTGGCCACATGCCACCAAGGAGAACCTCCCCATGCACAACAAGCGCGTGCTCGTCGCCATGAGCGGCGGCGTCGATTCCAGCGTGACCGCGTATCTGCTCAAAAGTCAGGGTTACGAATGTGTCGGTGCCACCATGCGCCTCACCTGTCCCGCACCCGATCCCGTCACGGACATGAGTAAGGTCGACCGTGACATCGCCGATGCAAAGGCCGTCGCCGATCGCCTGGGGATACCTCACCATGTGCTCGACCTGCAGCAGGCCTTCGACCGCAACGTGATCGAGCGCTTCGTGACTGCCTATCAGGAGGGGCTGACGCCCAACCCGTGCATCATCTGCAACCGCCATATTAAGTTTGGCGCGTTGCTCGATGCAGCGCTCGATATGGGCTGCGACTACATCGCCACAGGTCACTACGCCAAAACGAGCCAAACGTCCGACGGCACCTGGCAGCTGTACCGTGGCGAGGACCCAAAGAAGGACCAAAGCTACTTTTTGTATTCGCTTACGCAGGAGCGCTTGGCACGCACAATCTTTCCGCTGGCAGGCCTGGACAAGGAGCACGACGTGCGCCGCATCGCCGCCGAACAGGGCTTCATCAACGCCAAGAAAGCCGAAAGCGAGGATATCTGCTTTATTCCAGACGGTGACTACGCGGGCTATATCGAGCGCCGCTGCGGACATCCCGCTGCACCGGGCGACATCGTATGGCGCGACGGCAGCGTGGTAGGGCGCCACAACGGCGCGCTGCGCTATACCATCGGCCAGCGCAAGGGCTTGGGCGTAGCGATGGCGCATCCCGTATACGTGACAGGCGTCGACGCCGTCAACAACACCGTGCGTCTGGGCGAGGCCGAGGACCTAACCGCCGCTGCCCTCACGGCCGATGAGTGGATCTGGAGCGCGCCGGACACGCGCATGGAGGCCGAGCTGGATGCCGGCGGCATTCGCGTGGGCGCCAAGTACCGCTACCGTCAGAAAGACCAGGCAGCGACCCTTACGCGCGGCGAAGACGGGCAAATGCTGCTGACTTTTGACGAGCCGCAGCGAGCCATCGCCCCCGGCCAAGCCGTTGTAGTCTACCGCGGCGACATCGTCCTCGGCGGCGGTACCGTCACGGCAGCCATCAAGTAGCCCCATCCCCTTCATAAGTTGCGGTGAAATAGGGACTGTTTAAGCGTTTAAAACCGCCAAACAGTCCCTATTTCACCGCAACGCACAAGAGCGCCCCTGCCGGCAACGTTATACCGGCTAGGACGCTCTTAACTTGCCACGCGCTATAAATGCGTCTAGCGCTGAACGTAGGCGCGAACCAGCTCGTAGGTGTTGCGCACGCCGTCGATGTGGCTGCGCTCGTAGTTGTGGCTCGCGTACACGCCGGGGCCGATCAGGCCGTGACGGATGTCGTAGCCGGCAGAAAGCGTGGCCTCAACGTCTGAGCCGTAGTGCGGATACACGTCGATGGCGTAATCGAGCTCCAGCTCGCGCGCGATGTTGGACAGCGTGGTTACCAGGTCGTAGTTGTACGGACCGCCCGAATCCTTGGCGCAGATTGAAACCATGCGCTCGGTGCAGCCCAGGTCGTCACCCACGCAGCCCATGTCCACGCTAATCATCTCGCGCGTGTCGGCCGGCACAAAGGCACCGCCGTGGCCGACCTCCTCGTACACCGTAAAGAGCAGCGATACCTTGCGCGAAAGCGTCACCTCGCCAGCGGCGACGGCACGCGCCAAGCCCAGCAGAATCGACGCGGACAGCTTGTCGTCAAGGAAGCGACTCTTGATGTAGCCGCTCTCCGTCACCGTGGTACGCGGGTCCATAGCGATGATGTCGCCGGTCTGAATACCCAGCTCGAGCACATCGTCCTTGCTGTCAACGTTCTCGTCGAGCAGGATTTCCATGTTCTTCTCGATGGTCTTGACCGGCTCATCGGCCACATGCGCCGAAGGCTCAGTATTGAGGACCACGCCCGTGTAGACATTGCCGTCACGCGTGTAGACGGTGCAGTTCTCGCCATCGGCCGTGGACCACTGGTGCCCACCGAGGGTCGTGGGGCGCAGGCGACCATTGTCCTTAATGGAGCGCACCATGGCGCCCAGGGTATCGACATGGCTCGCCAACACGAGCGGCTCGCCCTCGCCGCCAAGTTCAACCAGCACGTTGCCCTTATTGGAGCGCTCGGGGCCAAATCCCATATCGCGCAGGGTCTCCATTAGATAATCAGTAGCCGCACGGGTATAGCCGGTAGGCGAAGCAATAGAAGTCAGCGTCTTAAGCTGTCCTGCGATATAGGAGAGCGTCTCCCCTAGAGAAGCATCAATATTAGAAGTCATATGCATCCTTCCAAGTAAAACTAAGACCGAGTCCCGATTTTAACCGTTCTGCACGTGCAATGCCCCAGGAGCCGAGCCGCCTCCAGACGTCCCCGCACCGGTTTTGTGCACGTGCACGGTTTACAATCCCAATCTTGCATAAATCCTATCGGTATTTGCATAGAAATGAGACATCTTTTTGCTTCGTCTCAGGGTGCCCCACCTTGGACCGTGCAAAAAACGGAGTATTCAGCACCTTGGGCCCCAACGGCCCCATCACGAACGACAAAATGACGCGGTTACAACAGTGTTGCAGGTTGTCGCAGAGCAGAAACTCAGTAACAACCCCCTCCACTCATCGATAGCCCGCCCACAATGGCTGTCGATGGGCGCCTGCGGGCCACTCGGCCCATTCACAACGTTATGCATTTTTAAGAGCTTGCTGAATACTCCCAAAAATGCACGCTGGAAAGTGCACCACCTATCCGTAGCGGGCAGTACGCCTTGGTTTTGCCCGTCTCAGAACATTGACGCAGCACAAAAAGCCCCGCCGTGCGTAGCACGGCGGGGCCAGCGGCAAGTCAAAAGACCATACGCCTACGGGCGAAGGACCACCAAACTGGGTTAGGCAGCCGGGCAAATCTTCTTGAAGAGCTCGATGACGTCGTCGAGCGTTGCCTCGCGCGGGTTACCCGGGAAGCAGGCGTCGGCCATGGCGTCCTTGGCCAGGACCTCGATCTCGTCGGCCTTCATGGCCTCGCAGACGTGCGGAATGTTCACGTCGGCGGAAAGCTGCTTGACGGCGGCGATAGCGGCGTCGGCGGCCTCGTCGGTGCTCATACCCGTGGTGTCAACACCCATGGCGACGGCAACCTTGGCCAGGCGCTCAGCGCAAACCGGCTTGTTGAACTCCATGGCGATCGGCAGCAGCATGGCGCAAGCGACGCCGTGCGGGGTGTCGTAGTGAGCAGACAGGGTGTGAGCCATGGCGTGGTCGATGCCCAGGCCAACGTTGGAGAAGCCCATGCCGGCGACATACTGGCCAAGGGCCATGCCCTCGCGGCCGGAGCCGGGCTGACCGGACTTGGCCTCGGCGACGGAGTCACGCAGGTTCTCGCTGATCAGCTTAATAGCCTCAAAGTGGAACATGTCAGAGAGCTCCCAAGCACCCTTGGTGGTGTAGCCCTCGATGGCGTGGGTCAGAGCGTCCATACCAGTGGAAGCGGTCAGGCCGGCGGGCATGGAAGCCATCATGTCGGGGTCGACGACGGCGACCTCGGGAGCGTCGTTGGTGTCGACGCACACGAACTTGCGGACCTTCTCGGGGTCGGTGATGACGTAGTTGATGGTCACCTCAGCGGCGGTACCGGCGGTCGTCGGCACAGCGATGGTGAACACGGCGTGGTTCTTAGTGGAAGCAACGCCCTCGAGGCTGCGGACATCGGCGAACTCAGGGTTGTTGATGATGATGCCGATAGCCTTGGCGGTGTCCATGGAGGAGCCACCACCAATGGTCACGATAGCGTCAGCCTCGGCGGCCTTGAAGGCCTCGACGCCGTCCTTGACGTTCTGGATGGTGGGGTTGGGCTTAATCTCGGAGTAGAGGCTCCAAGCGATGCCGGCGGCGTCGAGCTCGTCGGTCACCTTAGCGGTAACGCCGAACTTGACCAGATCGGGGTCGGAGCAGACGAAGATCTTCTTGTAGCCACGACGCTGGAGCTCGCCGGGGATCTCCTTGATGGCGCCGGAACCATGGTAAGAAATGGTGTTGAGAACGAAACGATTAGCCATTGATAGCCTCCTATCGTGCGCGGGGCACCCGTTACGCCCCGCACTATAAGTCCCATCCTAACGCTTTTGAAACGAAAAGCACGTGAGAACGTCAAATTTGTTAAAGCGTTTCAACAGATGATGAAAAATATTGCGGCAAAGGGGCAGCCCCTTTGCCGCATTCGGTTACTTTCGACAGCCCTCTTTCCAAGCCTCGGCCGCAACCTTCCAGCGTAAGCGCAAGTCGCGCTCGCGGTCGATGAACATGATGGCAAACGCGACAAACAGCAGCAAGCTCGCCACGACGATGGCGTGCAGGCCCATGCGCTCAATACACCAGTTGCCCAACACGGCGCCAAACACAAAGGTAAAGATCACGCCAAAGTACAGCAGGCCGTTTTCCAAAAAGCCGCGCCTGTGGGTGATGATGTAATCGTCCACGTTTTGCAGCGCGTTGCGCAAGTTGCCGATGCACATGGTCGTAGCGATGCCGTGACCGTGGATCTTGCGGAAGCTCTCGACCTGCATGCCGCAGGCAAACGAGGTGAGGCAGTTGGCGAGCAGGTTGAAATTGCCGCCCGGGATAAAGCTCACGCCCAGCAAGATGACGGCTTCAAAGAACACCGTCACTTGGCGCCAGTGAATCACGCTGCCAAACCGTTCGTGTACCAGGTCGGCAAGCATAATGCCCACGGCAAACGACACCACAGGGAAGAAGTAGCGCCCCGCAAGTGCCCAATTGCCCTCCGAGATGCTCACGCCCACAAGCAGGATGTTGCCCGTCTGCGCGTTTGCGAAAACATGGTCGCGCCCAATGTACGAATACACATCCATAAAGCCGCCGGCGAGCGCCAGGATAATGCCCAGTTCGATGGACTCCGATATCTGTTTGGCACGCTGCATCGCCGTGCATCCTCCTTGTTGACGACCCTCTCGTGCGTTGGCGGAAACATAGCCGCCGTTCATACTGTAACCCATTGACAACATGGCGTGCGCGCGAGACAGGTTCTCCAACGCGCAGATACACAGTCTGGAAACAAACGGCACCCGCATCGACACGCCGATCCGCCAGCCCATGTACTCCACCAGTCTTTTTAGCCCCGTCCCAAAAAGACTGGTTACAATTACGTGCAGCATACAAACACCGGGAGGGATCGTGGCAAAAAAGCCTCAGCACGCTCAGAATAACCAGCGCAGTCAGCAGGGCAAACAGGGCCAGCAGCAAAAGCGCGGCGGCAAGGCCCAGGGCGGCCACGCCGCTCATACCCCGGCAGCGCCCGCCCGTCCCTGGCGCCCGGGCCGCGATAAGTTCCTCCCCGTCAGCCGCGCCGATATGGACGCGCGCGGTTGGGACCAGTGTGACTTCGTCTACATCTGCGGCGACGCCTACGTGGACCACCCCAGCTTTGGTATGGCCATCATCAGCCGCGTACTCGACGCGCACGGCTACAAAGTGGGCATCATCTGCCAACCCGACTGGACCGATCCCGCCAGCATCAGCGTGCTCGGTGAGCCACGCCTGGGCTTTTTGGTCAGTGCCGGCAACATGGACTCCATGGTCAACCACTATTCGGTGACCAAGCACCGCCGCCACACCGACGCCTATACCCCCGGCGGCGAGGAAGGTCACCGCCCCAACCGTGCCGTCACGGTCTACGGCAATCTCATCCGTCAGACGTTCAAGGACGCCCCCATCATCATCGGCGGCATCGAGGCAAGCCTGCGCCGCCTGGCCCACTACGACTACTGGCAGGATAAGCTCAAGCGCTCGGTGCTGCTCGACTCGGGCGCCGACATCCTCATCTACGGCATGGGCGAGCACGCGGTTGTCGAGATCGCCGACGCGCTCGACGCGGGGCTGCCCGTCGATCAGATCACCTATATCAACGGCACCGTTTACCGCACGGGTTCGCTCGACGAGGTCTACGACTACGACCTGCTGCCCAGCTGGGACGACCTTGCCGCTGACAAGCTCAACTACGCGCGCAGCTTTAACGTACAACAGCAGAATATGGACCCCATCACCGGCCATCGCCTGGTAGAGCCATATCCCAACAGCGTGTACGTGGTGCAGAACCCGCCGTCGGCAACACTCACCACCGACGAGATGGACGAGGTTGCCGAACTCCCCTACGCACGCGATTGGCATCCCGATTACGACGCAGCGGGCGGCGTGCCGGCCTTTGCCGAGATCAAGTTTTCTATTAGCTCCAACCGCGGCTGTTTTGGCGAGTGCTCGTTTTGCGCCCTCACCTTCCACCAGGGTCGCGTACTGCAGATGCGCAGCCACGATTCGATCATGCGCGAGGCCGAGCTGCTCACGCGCGATCCCGAGTTTAAGGGCTACATCAACGACGTGGGCGGACCGACGGCAAACTTTAGCCGCCCGGCCTGCGACAAGCAGCTCAAGCACGGCGTGTGCAAGAACAAGCGCTGCCTGTGGCCGAGCGTGTGCAAGAACATGGTGGTCGACGAAAGCGGCTACACGCAGCTGTTGCGCGACCTGCGCCAGCTGCCGGGCGTCAAGAAGGTCTTCGTCCGCAGCGGCATCCGTTTTGACTACACCATGGCCGATGCCTCGGACGAGTTTTTGCGCGAGCTGCTGGAGCACCATGTCTCGGGCCAGCTACGCGTGGCGCCCGAGCATGTGAGCGACGCGGTGCTGTCCGTGATGGGCAAGCCGAGCCGCGCCGTCTACGATGCGTTCTGTCGCAAATTTGAGCGCTTGAACCGCGAATACGGACTCAAACAGTACGTAGTGCCGTATCTGATCTCGAGCCATCCCGGCTCGACGATGAAGGAAGCCGTGGACCTTGCCGAGGCCGTGCGCGACATGGGCTACATGCCCGAGCAGGTGCAGGACTTCTACCCCACCCCGTCCACCATGTCGACCTGCATGTACTACACCGGCGTGGACCCACGCACCATGGAGCCGATCTATGTGGCGCGCGACCCGCACGAAAAGGCCATGCAGCGCGCGCTCATCCAGTATCGCAAGCCCGAGAACTACAAGCTCGTGCGTGAGGCGTTGGAAAAGGCCGGCCGCCGCGACCTGATCGGCTACACCAAGCATTGTCTGATTCGTCCCGTGCCCCCGCGCCCGGGCGAGACATCTGCTGACGGTGGGCATGGCACCGGCAAGAAGGGCGGCAAGCCGCACGGTGGCGCCGCCGGCAAGGGGCCCAAGGGCAGCAAGGGCCACGGCGGCATGTCGCGCGCACAGAACACCGCGGGCCGCAACCGTGCGGCCCAGGGGCGTCAGGGCGCCAACGGAGGCGGACGCCGCAACTAGGGCAGCGGTGCGCTCGCTGCGTCCATCCCACACGCGTAGTGCAGCGAGCGCATTGCCTCAACGAGGATGACACCGGCGATAGCGACCGTAATTGCCACGTCGAACGGCGTGTTCACAAACCAGAGCAACGTCATGAGATACGACCCGGCGTTAAAGGCAAAGTGCAGCAGAATCGTGTAGCGAAGCTTTCCGGTCGTCACGAGCACCCAGCCAAAAATGAGGCCGGCAGCGCCCGCATAGCAGCCCTGCACCCAATTCATGTGCATAAAACCGAAGATTGCCGCCTGCAGCACAATCGCCGCGGCGATACCCCACGTGCTTGGGGCCGCCCAGGGCACCATGGCGCCGTCCTGCGCGCTCGCACGACGCCGGCGCTTCCAAAGTAGACGGCACTGAGGATTAAACGCTCGGAGCGAAAACTCAAAAATAATGCCGCGCACCAGCAGCTCTTCACAAAATGGGGCGCCGAGCACCGTAGTCAGGACAGCGAGATAGCTGGTGTCGCCCATGCCTGTTTCCTCGACAAGCTCGCTATAGTCTGCCGCGACCTCGGGCAGCAGCGACAGCACGCCGTCGCATAGATAGCTAATGACCACCTGCATGGACAGGCCGATCACGACAACGCAGACGATGCGCTTCCATGCCGCGCCTGCTCCCCCACCGAGCGGGCGCTCGCCTTGCTGGCGCGCCATAAACGAGCGCGGCCACAGATAACGCCACCACAGCAGCGCCATCAAAAACGACGCCGTCTGAGCGGCAGCCTGGAACCATTGGATATCGAGATTGTCGATCGGATAGCCCGTCAGCGCCGACACGGCACCGAGAACAGAAAACAGAACCACGCTCAGGGCTATATCGGCAGCGACAACGCCAAAACAGGCAAGCGCCCAAACCAGCGCATTGAGCATGCCGACCTCCTCCCAACGACTAGTCATTGGGGACGTTCTTCAACGACTAGCTGTTGGGGACAGTCTTTGCCAAAGGCCCCGCTGGGCGAGATGTCGAACGGGAAGGTGCCGCAGCGATTGAACGCGGCGATAAACATGCGGATGGCGTTGGACGGCGTGGTGCCCACGAGCTGGGTTGCCGCCGCGAAGGCTGCCTTCTCCTCAGGCAAGACCTTCGCGACTACGGGGGTCATGTGTTCTGCCATGGCGCTTCCTTTTTGAAACGACGGTAGTGCGGATAGATGCGGGCCACGCGGCTGGGCGACGGGCTGTGAAGGCAACCCGATTGGCCCGCATCCGGAGTTTGTTTCTGCGGCGTTGGTATTACTTGGTAATCCTAAGTATTACCCCACAGATAGAATACCACACCCGACCCCATTGGGACGGAGGAAAACGAATCATTTTGTTGCTGAGTAAGTATTTAGAGCGTGATGATGTCCGAGATATCGAGGGCCTGAGCGTCGGCGACATCGTGCGTGGCAAGCAGGAGCATGCGGCCATCGAGCAGGTCGAGCACGACCTCGGCGCATGCGTCGCGCGCAGCGGTATCTAGACCGGTAAAGGGCTCGTCCAGAATCACCGCGTCTCCTGGGCACAGCAGGGCTCGGGCAATCTCGACGCGACGGCGCTGCCCGCCCGAGAGCTCGGCCACGCGGGCATACACATCGATCCCCGGTACCAGCAGGCGCAACAGGGCTGCGACACTCGAGGCGTCCACGCGCGCGTCGGCGCACACCAGCACGTTATCCAAAGCAGAGGCGTCCTCAACCAGACGCGCGTCCTGAAACACCATCGAGCACGGCACGCACTCCCCCGCTGTCAACGAAAGCAGCGTCGACTTGCCCATGCCCGAAGCGCCCATCACGCAGATACGCCCACCCGCAGGCACGTTGAGCACCAGACCATCCAGCGCCGGCGCCCAGGGCGCACGATCGCCCACGGCAAGCGCAAGCTCCGCTGCGGCGCCATCGCTCGCAGCCCCCGCACGCCCGCGCAGTCCATGCCCATGCGCCCGCACGGCCGCGCGCCACGCCACGGGTCCTGAAACCCGCAGCAGCCACACCAGCACGCGCTCACACGCCCACGAGGCGGCAACGACCAGCACGGTCCACGCCAGCAAATCAGCCGTCTCAATCAAAAGCTTTGCCTGATAGATGCGCTCACCCACGGTGCCCACCGCCATGCCGATCAGCTCGGCTGCCACGCCGGCCTTCCAGCTCATGCCGATCACGGCCCGGGCACACGAAAGCACAAACGGCAGCACCTCGCGCCAGGTATGGGCGCAAAACAGTCGCCAGCCGCGCACGCCATGCAGACGGAACATCTGCTCCAGCGGCTTATCCACTTGTGCCAAGCCCTCGAACAGCGAGAAATATACGCCCGGCAGCGCCATCAAAAAGACCACCGCGATGCTCACGCGCTCCGATCCCAGCCAAATGAGCAGCAGGACCACCACGCAGGCGACCGGTGTCGCCTTTACAAACGACAGCACCGGAGCCACCAGGTGCGCGAACGCCCGCGACCGTGATGAAATCCCGGCAAGCGCGCCACCACACACCGCGGCAAGCGCCAGCCCGCCCAGTATCCGCGCGCCCGAGCCCACCAAAATCGCCCAGGTACCGCCATCGCACACCAGGCGCAGCAGCGCCAAGGCAACAGCACCCGGCCCCGGCAAGATCAGCGGCTGCGCCACCAGCGCCGCCGCGAAGACCCACACGGCAAGCCAAAAGGCGGCAACGGCACCTGCTGCCGCCACCGCCTTCATACGCTCTGTCATGTGTCGAGCAAACGCACGCACGGGCTACTCCATGTAGTAGAAATCGTCAGCCGGGGGCTTGCCGCCCACGGCGCTCGCGTCCGCATCGGCCAGCACCTGCAGGTATCCACCGAGCGCCGCCTTCATATCCTTCCCCGTCTGGCACACGAGCATGCACCCGGGAATCGCCTTTTCGGCAATCGCGGCGTTATCCACGATACCCGCATCGACCACGGCCTGAGCCCAGTCCGCCGGCGCCGCGTTCACGGCCTCAACGCTCGCAGCATGGCAGCTCAGGAATTCCGCCACGGCCTCGGGATGCTCCTCGGCAAAGGCACGGCGCACCACGGTCACGCCCGTCAGCAGGCGCGAACCCGTGTCACTTGCCAGCTCATCCCACACATCGGTCAGACTTACCGGAGCCGACAGCTTGCCTTCGCTCTTTGCGATGGCAGCGGTCTTGAACGGCTCGGGCAGCACGCCCACGGCAGACGGATCGGCAAGCAACGCCGACAGCACCTCGGTGGGCTCGCTCTTAAACTCAAGCGCCACCTGGCCGGTCAGGCCCGCGCGCTCCAGCAGGTAACTCATGACGTACTCCGGCGTGGTGCCCTTGCCCGTCATGTAGACAGTATGGCCCGCCAGATCGCCAAACGAGGCCACACTCGCGTTACCCGTCACCACGTTCAGCACGCCCAGCGTGTTGATGTCGATGACCTGCACCGCGCCCTCGGTCTTGTTGTAGAGCACGCTCGCCACGTTGGCCGGCACCAAGGCAATGTCGATATCGCCCTGAATCACCTTGGGCGCGATCTCGTCGGCGGCAGTGTTGATCGCAAAGTCGAACTCATTGTCCGTCTCGCCATCGGCAGCCTGGTCCATAAACTGCACCAGGCCAATCGAGGTCGGCCCCTTGAGCGAGGCGACGTGCACCTCGACCGGCTCGGCAGCGGCACCGTCAGCGACAGACCCGGCAGCCGAGCCCGCGGCAGACCCGGCCCCGGCAGACCCGCCGCCACAGCCAGCCAGCGCGAGCGACAGGGCGCCCACGGCGAGCGCCGAGGCAAACCCCCGGCGCGACATCTCAACATCAAACACACGCATGGCTAGCACGCCCCCTCGTTGGGCATCGACCAGGCGTGATGGTCGGTATGCAGCAACTCCTCGGCCAGCGGCGAGAGCGGCTCGCCCAAGAACTCGCGGTAGCAAGCCTGGACATCGGGATTCTCGTGCGAGAAGCGAATCTCGGCGTTCGCATCCAGGCCCCAGAGTACCTGACCACGCTCGGCCGCCAGCTCGCAGCCGTCATGGATGGGCTGACCGCCGCCACCGACGCAGCCGCCCGGGCACGCCATGACCTCGACGAAGTCATAGCTCACACGGCCGTCGCGAATCGCGTCGAGCAGACGGGCGGCGTTGCCCAGCCCGTGCGCCACGGCGACGCGCACCTTGGTACCGTCGATATCGGCCACGGCCTCCTTCCAGCCCTCGAGTCCGCGCACGTCAGTGAAGAAGTCGGCATCCGGGTTCTTGCCCGTCACCAGGTAATATGCCGAGCGCACGGCGGCCTCCATCACGCCGCCCGTGGCGCCAAAGATCACACCCGCGCCCGTGCCAAAGCCCAACGGCGTATCGAGCGGCTCCTCGACCAGCGTGTCAACGCTCACGTGGCTCGCGCGGATCATACGCACCATCTCGCGCACCGTCAGCGCAACGTCCACGTCGGGCGCGCCGCCCTCGCCCATCATGCTCGGCAGCGCACACTCGGCCTTCTTGGCCGTACACGGCATCACGGACACCACAAACAGGCGCTCGGGCTCCACGCCCAGCACCTTGGCGTAGTATGTCTTGGCGATGGCGCCGAACATCTGCTGCGGCGACTTGGACGTGGACAGACTGTCGACAAACTCCGGATAGCGCGCCTTCACAAAGCGCACCCAACCCGGGCAGCAGCTCGTAAACATGGGCCAGCCGCGGCTGTCGCCTTCGCCCTTAGCGGCGGCGCCTAGGCGCTCGAGCAGCTCGGAACCCTCCTCCATAATGGTGAGGTCGGCCGAGAAATCGGTGTCGAACACGTACTCAAAGCCAACGCGGCGCAGTGCGCAGGCCAGACGCTCAACGGTGGCCTCCTCGCGAGATATGCCGAGCTCCTCGCCCCAAGCGCTACGCACGGCAGGCGCGATCTGCACCAGCACGATCTTGTCGGGATTAGCGAGCGCGTCAAACACGGTCTCGGTATCGTCGCGCTCGCGCAGTGCGCCCGTCGGGCAATGCGTAATGCACTGGCCGCACGCGACGCAATCGGTCTTGCCGATCGGCGCGCGCCCGCGGGTACCCACGGCGGTATGCGTGGCGCGGTTGGTCAGGTCCCAAATCCCTAAGCCCTGCACGCTCTCGCACACCTTGATGCAGCGCATGCATTTAATGCACTTGTCGTTTTCGCGGATGATGGGAAAATCGAAATCCCAGCCCTCGCCCGCCAAATGCCTTTGATACGGCAGATAGAAAATGCCCAGGTCGTTGGCGATGGTCTGCAGGTTGCAGTTGCCGCTGCGCACGCAGCTCGTGCACTGCGAATCGTGCTGGGACAGCAGCAGCTGCACGTTGGTGCGACGGGCCTCGCGGGCCTTGGGGCTGTTGGTGTGGACCACCATGCCGTCGAGCACGTAGTTGTTGCAGGCGGCAACCAGCTGGTCGCAACCCTCAACCTCGACCACGCACACGCGGCAACCGCCGATCTCGTTTAGATCGCGCAGGTAGCACAGGGTGGGAATCTGAATGCCGACGGACTTGGCCGCATCCAGGATCGTGGTGTGCTCGGGCACCACGACTTCGCAGTTATCGATAATGAGCCTGACCATGTTGTGCGCTCCGTTTTCGCTGTTGTCGCCGGCGGTGGTTTTGTTGAGCTCTACCATTCCAGGTTCCTCCCTCCGCGGAACGCACCAAAGCCAAAGTGGTCGCAACGCAGGCAGCGACTCGCCTCTTGGCGTGCCTCTTCCTCGGTAAGGCCCTGTTCGACCAGATTCCAATCATGAATGCGCTCGCCGGCCTCGCGCTCGCCCAGCTCGCAGCGGCCGCACTCGTGCTTGCCCTTAAACTGAACGGTCGGCAGCTCCACGTCGAGCTTGATCTTGTGGTCGAAGCCCAGATAGCGGTCGATGTTTGCCGAAGCCACGCGGCCGGCGTTGATGGCACGGATGACGGTGGCGGGACCGGTCTGGCAGTCGCCGCCGCTAAAGAGGCCATCGAAGTTGGGCACGGCGCCGTCCGAATCGGTAACGACGCGACCCCACTTACAGGCGATGCCCATGTCCTCAAACGGCTTGAAATCGATGTCCTGGCCAATGGCCACAAACACGCGCTCGCAGGGAATGACGCGCTCGGGCGTGGCTGCGGCACGCGGGGCCGGACGCCCACGGCGAGGCTCGCCGATAATCTGCGGCTGCACGCGCAGGCCACTCACGTGACCTTCCTCGCCCGTCTCGATAGCGAGCGGTGCGGTGAGCTCCAGGACCTCGCAGCCCTCGGCCTGGGCGCCGGCAATCTCGGCATCCTGGGCCGTCATGTCGCAGATGCGGCGGCGGTAGACGATGCTCACCTTTTCGGCACCGCAGCGCACAGCAGAGCGAGCCACGTCCATGGCCACGTTGCCGCCGCCGATGACGCACACGCGCTGGCCGCTCAGGTCGGGCAGCTCGTCGTCGCCGATGGCACGCAGCATCTTGACGGCCGACTCCACGCCGGGTGCCTCTTCGCCCGGAAGACCGAGCTTCTTATCGCTGTGGGCACCGATGGCCAGGTAGACGGCATCGAATTCGTCGCGAAGACGGGCGAGCTCCTCGCCGTTGACGGAGTGGTCGAGCTCAACGTCGATACCGGCGCTCAAGATCCAGTCGATCTCGGCCTGAAGACGCTCGCGCGGCAGACGATAGCTGGGGATGCCGTAGCGCAGCATGCCGCCCAAGTGGTGACGCTGCTCAAAGATGGTCGCCTTATGGCCCATCACGGCTAGGTAGTAGGCGCAGGAAAGGCCGGCCGGGCCGCCGCCGATCACAGCGACGCGCTTACCGGTGTTGTCCACTACGTGCGGCTTGTGGTCGTTGAGGTCACTGTGCTCAACGGCAAAACGCTTGAGGGCGAGGATGTTCATGGGGTCGTCGACCATGCCGCGACGGCAGTGCATCTCGCAGGGATGCTCGCACACCAGGCCGCAGACGAGCGGCAGCGGGTTGTTCTTGCGGATGACCTTGACGGCATCGGCATAGCGGCCGGCCTCGACCAGCGAAATGTAACCGGGAATGTCGACGTGCGCCGGGCAGCCCGAGACGCACGGGACGCGGGCCTCGCGGTCAAAGCCACAGGAGTGCTCGCGGATGTGGTGCTCAAAATCGTCGCGGAAGCCGCGAATGGCCGTGAGCGCCATGGCGCCGGCCTCGTAGCCGATGGCGCAATCGCTCGAAAGGTAGATGGTGCGGGCCGTGCGCTCAATCAGGTTGAGTGTGGACTCATCGGCGCGCCCTTCGAGCACATCGGCGAGCAGGTCGCTCAGCGCGCTTAGGCCCACGCGGCAGGGCGTGCACTTGCCGCAGCTCTGGGTGGAGCACAGGTTGACGAGCGCTGCCGTAAACTCCACGGGACACGGGGCGAGCGAGCTCACCGCCAGACGACGTCCGAGCGCATCGTGCAGGTCGTCCATGACGGCCTGAGCGTGGCTGCGTTCCATTACATGCAGTCGAGCCATAAGATCCCCTCTCACATGGCAGCCCGGAGGCGAGGCCGGGCGAAATTGCTACACGCACAACACTGACCTAAAAAGTTGTTAGGTCTCCACGCAGTTCGGCAGGCGGCATGAAATGTCACCCTCAGCGGTGAAATAGAACATTACCGCAGATAAATGCCATATTTGGTAAAACGCGTTACCAAATAGCAATATCCAATGTGGAAAGGAACGCCTTACTTTTTTCCTTTTGATCCGTTTTCCTCCGTCCTCTTCGGATCACATGATCCCTTGGGGACGGAGGAAAACGGATCATTTTTGGAACAAAGGAGTCAGGCCACCATGCACCAATCATGAGTTGCGGTGAAATAGGGACTGAAAAGCCGCTCAAAAGGCCAAAACAGTTCGTATTCCACCGCAACTTCAAGACGTTGGTGCAGATTAACCTGACCTCTTTGCACCAAAAAGGGCCCCGAGCATCGTCTGCTCGGGACCCAAACTCATCTCGCCTTACCGCGCGACGCGTATGTTACTTGCGCTTGCCGCCGCCGTCGCCGGGGCGACGGGAGCTGCCACCGCGCTTGCCGCCACGGCTGTTGCCGTAGCTGCCACGGTTATCGCGACCGCCGGCACGGCCGCCACGGGAGCCGGCCTGGTTGCCGCCACGACCACCACGATAGCCGCCGCGACGCTCCTCGCGGGTATCGTCGTAGTTGCGCCAGTCATCGCGACGATCGCGGCTGGCACGCGGGTCACGACGATCACGCGACTCGTTAGAACGACCAGCGCCGCCGCGGCCGCCATTGCCGCGAGCACCCTCGCGACGCTCGCCGCCGCGGCTACCGCGCTCTTCAAAGCGCTTGCCGCCACGGGACTCACCGCCACGGGCAGTACGCTCACCGCGACCCTCGCCGCCGCGACGCTCATCACGGCCGCCGTGCTCGTCATCACGACCGGAACGACGACGGTTGCCCGCACCACGCTTGCCGCCGCGCGAGCCACGGCCCTCGTCCTCGCGCTCAACACGGCGACGACCGCCGCGATCCTCGTCCTCGCGGCGACGGCGATGTGCCTCGCCCTGGAACTGCTTGGCACGGCGCTCGGCACGGTTACCGCGCGGGGTCTGCTCGACGGCACCAGCACCACCGCGCTCCTCGGCAGCCACCTCGCGGGCCACGCTCTCCACGGCCTCGTCCACGCGAGCCTGAACGCCCTCGCGCACGCGGGTCTTGCCGCCACGCTTGGGACGGCTCGGGCGCTCGCCGTCGCCGCGACGCTCGTCGCGACCACGGTTGGAACGACCGGCCACATCGCCGTAGTCATCGCCGTTGCGCTTGCCGTCGCGACGTGCCTGCTCAAGCTTCTTCTTGCTCTTGGACTTGCCGCGCTTGGTCTTCTTCTTCACCTTAAAGGCCGCAGGGTCGCGCTCGGGATCAACCGCAGGCGGGTTGGGACCCACGTGCAGGTCGCCGGCCTCGTAGATGTCGGCGGTCTTGTCCATGAGCTTCTCGATCTCGTAGAACTCGTCCACGTCCTGCTCGGTTACAAACGTGATAGCCCAGCCCAGCTCGCCGGCACGGCCCGTACGGCCAATACGGTGGATGTAGTCGGTCGGCTCGGCCGGTACGTCAAAGTTCACGACGTAGCGCACGTCGCTAATGTCGATGCCGCGGGCAAGCACGTCGGTTGCCACCAACACGTCGACGGTACCGTCGCGGAAGGCCGAAAGCGCGCGCTCGCGCTGGGCCTGGCTGCGGTTGCCGTGAATCGCGGCGGCCTTGATGCCCTTGCGCTCCAGACGACGGCAGCAGCTGTCGGCACGGTGCTTGGTGCGCATAAAGACGATCGTGCGCTCCGGGCCCTCCTTCTTGAGAAACTCGGGCAACAGGTTGTTCTTGGCCTCGATGGACACCGGGAACACAAACTGGTCAACGGTGTCGGCGGTCGACGTGGCCGGCGCGATCTCCACGCGGGCCGGGTCGCTCACCAGGTCGGTGATCTCGCCCACGGCCTCCTCGTCGAGGGTCGCCGAGAACAGCAGCGTCTGACGCTCTGCCGGGGTCTCGCGCACAATGCGGCGGACGGCGGGTAAAAAGCCCATGTCGAGCATGCGGTCAGCCTCGTCGAGCACCAGCACCTTGACCTCGTCCAGGTGGCAGGCGCCCTGCTCGATCAGATCGACCAGACGGCCCGGCGTGGCGACCAGGATGTCGCAGCCGTACTTGAGGGCAGCGGTCTGGGGCTTGTAGCTCACGCCGCCCACGACGGTCACGGCAACGTGGCCCGTGACGTCGGCGATTTTGCTTGCGACCTCGTCGATCTGCTGGGCAAGCTCGCGCGTGGGGGTGATGACGAGCATCACGGGACCACGGCCGTTGCCCTCGGGCTTTTTAGCACCGCGACGGCGGTTGCGGCCGCCACGCTCGCGCACGGGTTTGGGAGGAGCGATGTGCTCCAGATTGTTCATAGTCGGCAGCAAAAAGGCGGCCGTCTTGCCGGTGCCGGTCTGGGCGGCGGCAAGCAAGTCGCGGCCCTCGAGCACCACGGGGATCGAGCCAGCCTGGACAGGCGTCGGCGCCGTGTAGCCCAGGTTCTCGATAGCACGAAGCATCTCGTCCGAAAGTCCCAGCTCGTCAAAGGCGGGCAGACTATCGGTAGCGGACTCGACGGCCTGGGCGGCATTTGCCTCATCGGCGGCATCGAAGGCAGCCTGGGTCATGGCCTCACGGGTCTCGTCCAGGATCTCGGCGTCCGTGACGTCGGATACAGAATTACGCATATGTTGTTGTTCCTTATCTGCACGCGCAATGGGCACGGCATGCGGCCGCGCGGGCGTGCTTTGTAGTGCGCTAATACATACAAAAACGGGTGCGCACAGAGAGGACGTTGCTCAGCACGCTGGCGATCGCTTTGGCAGCCCTATCACGCGCCGTCCAGACGCAGCAGCTCTAAGCGATGGAGCAGATTCGCCGCCGGTTAGTATACCCGTGCTTCGCATGCCCCCACGTAAACCACAGATGACGAGGCGGACGAGGTGGGCCCGGCTGATTGTCTCAATCTGTAACATCTACAGGGCAAATCTTCCTCTACGTGTTACAGATCGAGACAAACGGTCGACACAGTTCACAAACGTCTCAATCTGTAACAGTTACCGAGTAAAATCGGCCCTAATTGTTATAGATCAAGACAGAGGGGGATTTCCGTCCAGTCCAAACCAAATCTCTCAGTCTTCCTGCAATTTCGAACATGTGGCCTATAATGTTGCTTTGGTTACACTATTTATTGTGCAGCCATTTAATACGTCGCCCACCGGGGCCATTAATTCCTATCGCCATATTGGCTAGGAAGCAATCAAAGGAGGTATCCGTGGCAGCAGAGACGCCTTGCTCGGTCCTCTATAACGATATTCGCTCGTTCGGCGGTCTTAAACATCTCGAGATCGCCCGAATGCTCATCAATGGAAACTCTTATCTCGGCAGCACCCTGCTCGAGAAATGTTCTTCCAACCGCTCGTATCTCACCCGTTACATCGTCCATCGCAAGCCTGACCAGTGCGCACCCTCCATCTACAGCGACTTTACCGTCACCACACTCAACCTTTCCTCGGCAATCTGCAGCAAGCTCGGCGGCGGCGAGTCCGCCTATCGGGCAATCGCCGAGCACTATCGCGGTCCGGCCGCCAACGAAATGATGTCGGCTCTCGCCAGCTACAAGCTGGACAGCCGCCTATATGCAAATGCCCTCAATCGCATCGACAACTTCGACGGCAATGCCGTGCGCGAGAAAAGCACGCTTTACCTTATGCTCTTTGTGGCAACGGGGGCGCTCGCCGATCCCGTTCAGGGCGTGGCCACCGTCGAGCGCTTTTGCGACAGCAAGACGGGCGGGCACTTTGGCACCACCGAAACTACCGTCGGACGTGGCTTTATGAGCAGCCTGGAACAGCCGCGCACCGTCGCCCCCAATCTCGGTCTGCTCAGAACCCATGCCGACAACTGCGCCGGCATGCAAATCCATCCCCTCACACACGATCCACGCGGCACCGTGATTGGTTCTTTGCCCAAAACCTCGCCCAGCATCACCGATGTAGGCGCCGACACCTCGCGCGAGCATCTTCGCATTTGGCTCGAGGGTGAGCACTGGTACGCCCAGGGCCTTGGGTCGACCAATGGCACAGTGCTCGAATCGGGCGCGGGTGACGGCGATATCGTAATCGAGCCGCCCCGCGACCAACGAGAGCCCGGCAAAGTCTATCCCCCAGTGGAAATCGAAAACAGCGACAGGCTCCATCTGGGTCTCTACACGACATTCCTTGTCATTGTGGACTAGCGCGGACGGCGATCAAAAGACGGTCGCCGTCCGTCTTTCGTCTTCTACCTTCTGCGTCGTAAACGACAATACTCAGCGGTATACGTGGGCAGTGCGGCTATCATGGTACTTTACCGATAACCGCACTGCTCACGTATACGTGCGGCAACCCATGCCAGACAAAGGAACGCCATGGATACTACCGATAGCGCCTATGGCGACAAACTCATCCGTCTTGACACGTTCGACACCGCCGTGGCGGTCGACCCCAGCGCCGAGGACGAGGCCAAGCGTCGGTTTATGACGCTTATTCTCCAGACGGCCCACCGCAACAACGGCAACATCGGGCACGTGCTGCGCGCGACCAACACGAGCGGCGAGGTCTTTGCCGTCAAGCTACTCAAGGACAACGCCGTCCTTTCCGGCCAAGCCCCCGACCGCTCCGCCGAGCAATCGGCCGCTCACCTGGCCAACACCGCCGCGCTGTTCGAGGAGTACCGTCATCTGTGTACCGTCTCGCACCTGCGCGGATTTCTGCGCGTCTATGGCTACGGTTCATGCGAGGACGACCCGCTCATCCTCATGGAGTGGGTCGAGGGCACCTCACTCAAGCAGGCGCTGCCCCTGCTTCCGCACGACGCCTCGGGCGGGCTGACCACCCAGATGGTCGCCGCCGTCGGAAACGCCGTGCTTCGTGTGCTCTTGATGACCCAAGGCCTCGTGAACCCGGTCATCCATCGCGACCTGTCGCCTGCCAATATCATGTTCCGCACCACCAGCCGAACGCTCGAGCAGCAGATTGCCGATTGCTCCTTTGACCCCTGCCTCATCGACATGGGCTCCGCGACCATGGCTCTCGGCGACGACACGATCACCCGGTGCGCCGACATCTGGCGCTTTGCCACGCCCGCATACGCCGCGCCCGAGATGCTCACGCAGGATATCGAAGGCATCGCGGCCCTTCGCCGTTCGCCGGCAATCGACGTCTATGCGCTTTCGAGCATTCTGTACCAGCTCTACAGCGGTCGCAAACCGTTTGACTTTGAGTCGACGGACGCCGCTGCAACCGGCTCGTTCTATCTCGTAAAGACCAAGACCAAGCCGGCACCGCTCGAGCCGCGCTGCGAGGGCGATGAAGCGCTCGTCCAAATCATCATGAAGGGTCTCTCAGTCGAGCAGTGCGATCGTCCCACCGAGCAGCAGATGCTCGAGGTGCTCTCGGCATACCTCACCGATGCCGAATCCGAGGGCCGCGAAGGCACAGGAGACGAGGCCGCGATTGATATCGATTCTGGCACGCACCTTAAGGTCGACGTCGCCGGCGAGCGCGCACGAGAGATCCTGAATCAGGCCCGCCACGATGCCATGACCCGCCGCCGCTTTATTATCGGCGGCGCTATCGCAGCCGTTGCGGGGCTCAGCGTTATCGGGGCGGCAACCCATGGCTTTGGCATCCCCGACTACCTTGACGGCATCCGCGGTTCACTTGACGACTACACCTGGGATCAGCTGCAGGAGATTTCGCTCAAGATTAAGGCCGCCGAGACCCGTAGCGAGGCACGCGAGATTGCCAAGCGCTATCATCTGCTCAATGCCGATGGGCATATCCCCTATCCGTGTACCAAGCGTGTCACGCTCACCAACGGGCTGCAGGTTGGCGCGCAGCTTGTGGGCATCCGCCACGATGAGCTTCTGGACGGGACGGGCAAGGCCGGACTGACGTTTATGTTCGATGCGGGTATTGCCGAGCGCAACGCTGCGGCTGAACCGCCGAGCGCCGGCTGGGCAGATTGCGAGCTGCGGGAATGGCTCAACGGCGACGGCCTTAAGCTGCTGCCCAACGAGTTGCGCGCACTCATTAAAGGGGTCAAGAAGGTCTCGAACAATGTGGGCGCCGCCAACAGCGCATCGTGCCTGAGCGAGTTGCCCGCAACCCTTTGGCTGCCCGCCATGGTCGAGCTGTGCGGTACGCAACCGCCCGATTCGTTTACCGAGGGCTATCACTACCTGGCAGACATCTACAACGGCGAGGGCAAGGAGTATCAGCTCTTCCGCGAGCTCAAGGTGAGCCCGTATTCCACGAACGAGACGATGGTCCGCCAGTGGAAGGGCAAGGACACCTGTTGGTGGGAGCGCACGGTGAGCCCCGACACATCGGAGAGCGAAGGCACGCTCTATATGAACCGCGTGGGGCACGACGGCGACGTCTTTACGTACGCAACGCCTGCGGAAAAGCCAAACAAGCTAACCTGTGTGATCCCCGGGTTCTGTATCTAGGCGGCGGGCGTCTTGCCGTGACGGGACCCCTCCTCGGCAATTGTCTCGATCTGTAACAGTTACTCGACAAAAACGGGTCTAGTTGTTACAGATTGAGACATTAGACCGGCTACGGTCCGCCGACCTGGCTATCACCTCGACCAATACTAGAATGTCATACATTTCAATCTCCACTGTACACCCCCAGGGGGTATGGGTGTATAGTATCAGCAGGTTAACAATTCCAACACCGAACCACAGAAAGGAGAAGCCATGGCTCAAGATAAGTTTGACGTGGGCGGCATGACGTGCGCCGCGTGCCAAGCGCACGTGGACCGCGCCGTGAGCAAGCTCGACGGCGTCGAGAGCGTCGCGGTCAACCTGCTCGCCGGTTCCATGATGGTCGACTATGACCCCGCGCAGGTCTCCCCCGACGATATCTGCACCGCCGTCGACCGTGCCGGCTACTCGGCCTCGCCCGTCGATGCGGGCACCGGTGCCGCCGGCTCAAACGGCAGCACGCAAGCCAGGTCCGGCGCCGCCCACATGGAGTCGCCAACCAAAAAGCTGGAGGCCGCCGCCTCTGCCATGCGCACCCGCCTCATCATCTCGATCGTATTCCTCATCCCACTGTTCTACATAGGCATGGGGCACATGCTTGGTTGGCCGCTGCCTAGTGTCTTCACCGACCATACCCACAGCATGACACTCGCCCTCACCGAGCTCGTCCTGCTCATCCCCATCGTCTATGTCAACGACGCGTACTTTATAAACGGGTTTAAATCGCTCGCGCACGGCGCGCCCACCATGGACGCCCTTATTGCCGTGGGTGCCACCGCCTCCATCGCCTGGTCGCTCTACGCCATGTTCATCATGGCCGACCAGCTGGCCACAGGTCAGGTGCACGAGGCAATGATGACGGGCATGGACAACCTGTATTTTGAGAGCGCCGGCACCATCCTGTCGCTCGTCACCGTAGGCAAATACCTCGAGACGCGCAGCAAGTCCAAGACCGGCGGCGCCATCGAGGCGCTCATCGACCTAGCACCCAAGAACGCGACCGTCGTGGCAGAGGACGGCACCGAGACCACTGTGGACGTCGACGCCATCCTACCCGGTCAGGTGCTGCGCGTGCGCCCCGGCGAGTCCATCCCCGTTGACGGCGTGGTGCTCGAGGGCAGCTCGGCCGTGGACGAAAGTGCGCTGACCGGCGAATCCATTCCCGTGGAGAAGACCGCCGGCGACACTGTCAACGCGGCCACGGTCAACCGCACGGGCTCGTTTACCTTCCGCGCCACGCGCGTGGGCGCCGACACGTCGCTCGCCAAGATTATCCAGCTCGTCGAGGATGCCAACGCCACCAAGGCGCCCATCGCCCGCCTGGCCGACAAGGTCGCCGGCGTGTTTGTGCCCGTGGTATTCGTGATCTCGGCCGTGACCTTTGTGGTGTGGATGGCACTGACCAGCGACGTGAATGAGGCGCTCACCTCCGCCGTCGCTGTGCTGGTGATCAGCTGCCCGTGCGCGCTGGGCCTGGCCACGCCCGTCGCCATTATGGTCGGCACCGGCAAGGGCGCCGAGATGGGCATTCTGTTTAAGAGCGCCGAGGCGCTGGAGAACCTGCGCAGCGTGGGCACCGTGGTGCTCGATAAGACGGGCACCGTCACCCGCGGTAAGCCTGCCGTGACCGATATCGTGGTAGCCACGCGCGCCGACGGCTCGCCCGCCATGAGCGAAAAGGCGCTGCTCAAGCTGGCCGCCGCGTTGGAGCGCTCGAGCGAGCACCCGCTGGCCGAGGCGATTATGGCCGAGTGCGAGACACGCGGGATCGTCGCACGCATGGTCGAGGACTTTGCCGCCGTGCCCGGTCGCGGCGTTACGGCGCGCGAGGGGCAAAACGCCATTGCAGCCGGCAACGTACGCCTGATGAACGAGTTGGGCGTTACCGTGCCCGCGGGTCTTGCCGAGCAATTTGCCGCCGAGGGCAAGACGCCGCTGTTCTTTGCCAAGAACGGCGAGCTTGCCGGCACCGTTGCCGTGGCTGACGAGGTCAAGGAGACGAGCGCCGGGGCCATCGCCGCACTGCGCTCGCTTGGCGTCGACGTGCGCATGCTCACCGGCGACAACCGCGTCACCGCCGAAGCGATCGCCCGCCGCGTGGGGCTGAGCAGCGAACAGGTCATCGCCGACGTTCTCCCCGCCGACAAGGAACGCCACGTGCGCGAGCTGCAGGATGCGGGCAGCAAGGTCGCCATGGTGGGCGACGGCATCAACGACTCCCCCGCCCTGGCGCGCGCCGACGTGGGCCTTGCGATCGGCACCGGCGCCGACATCGCCAAGGAGGGCGCCGACGTGGTACTCATGCGCAGCGACCTCATGGACGTCGCCCGCGCCATCGAGCTTTCGCGCGCCACGATTCGCAACATCAAGCAGGACCTGTTCTGGGCGCTGTTCTACAACGGCATCGGCATTCCACTCGCCGCGGGCGTGTTCTTCCCCCTCACGGGTTGGCAACTCTCGCCGATGTTTGGCGCCGCGGCCATGAGCCTGTCGAGCGTGTGCGTCGTAAGCAATGCGCTGCGCTTAAAATCCTTTAAGCCAAAAGTGGCAAAATAAGCCCACCATTAAGTCCATTTAGAACGGGTTTTCCAGGTGCCCGAGATTGACCTGAAAGAGGAGCGACGCGTACTTTGGTACGCGAGCGACGGCTTGAAGGTCAAGGTCGGGTGCCTGGGAAAGCCGACATAACAGAGAGGAATACCCATGCGTTACACAATCAAGACTTCCGGCCTCATGTGCGGTCACTGCGACGCCACCGTCGAGACGGCACTGCTCAACGTTGCCGGCGTGACCGATGCCGATGCCGATCACGAGACTCAGACCGTACAGGTGGAGTGCGCCGACACCGTGACCGCTGAGCAGCTCGCTGCCGCCGTCGAGGGCGCCGGCGAGAAGTTCCACGCCCTATCCGTGACCGCCGCGTAGCAGACGCCGCCTACTGAATCCTCAGAAGTTGCGGTGAAATACGGACTGTTGTGCCGCCCTAGGCCTTTAAACGGTCCGTATTTCACCGCAACTGACGGGGATATCCGAAAGATCGACCAGAAACGAGGACCCGCCATGATGGCAGACCACAAATCGGTGACCCGCATGCTCAAGACGGCACGCGGCCAGATCGACGGCATCTTGCGGATGGTCGAGGAGGACCGCTACTGCGTCGATATTTCCACGCAGCTCATGGCAACGCAGGCGCTCATTGCGCGCATCAACGCCGACGTGCTCAAGGCGCATATCGAGGGCTGCGTAACTTCGGCAATCGAATCGGGCGACGAAGACCTCAAAGCCGCCAAGCTCGCCGAAATCGAACGCGTCGTCGACAAGCTCTCCAAGTAATAGGGGCATTGGGGACAGACTTCTTTGCACCGTCTTGGTATTCCGGGGACAGGTATGTTTGCACCACATTGGTGCAGATTAACCTGTCCCCCTTGCTCTAAATCGGGTATAAAGGCGTGCAGCATATCGAACGAAAGGCAATTTGCATGAATGACTTTATGAAGGGTCGCAATGGCGCCGATGAACTCACCATCGTGATGGGTTTTGCCGGCATCGTCATCGCGATGATCGGATCGATAGCCCGCATCCAGTGGCTCAGCTGGATTGCCATCGCCGTAATCGTGATTGGCGTGCTGCGCGGCCTGTCCAAAAATATCGACGCACGTCGCAAGGAGAACGAGGCCTTTGTCGCCGCGACTGCAAACGTACCCGGCTTGGGCAAGTTTGTAGCCAGCTTGGGCGGCGGAGCTGCAGCGGCCAACGCCTCGCGCGCAGCCGGTACTAGCAAGGAAGACTTTGAACGTGCCAAGCGCACGGCCAAAAAGATGTGGAAGGGTCGCAAGACCACGGCATACCTCAAGTGTCCCAACTGCGGCCAGATGCTCTCCGTCCCCAAGGGCAAAGGCAAGATCCGCGTCACCTGCCCCAAGTGCCACGCCAAGATGGAAACCCGCTCCTAGCGCCCGCACGCGGGACAAATAAATCAGGTTTGTTTGTCCCAAATCTTAAGTATTTGTTCGATAAAAAAGCCGAGGCCTCGTGTTGAGACCTCGGCTTTTTGTATGCGGTAACAGAGTTGTCCCTTTGTCACACCTATGCCACGCCGTCGCGGGCGAGCTCCTCGGCCAGTGCCTCGGACGGCATGGCCATAATCGTGTCGAGCTCGGCGTCCACCTCGGGAATACGCTTCACCTTGAGTTTGCGCACCAGATCACCACGGCACATCACGTACGCCGGCTCACGCAGTGCGCACAGGTCATCGAGCGGGTTCTTGCGCGTCACCAGGATATCGGCGGCCTTGCCGCACTCGATTGTGCCGGTCTCGCCGCCCAGCCCCAGCAGCTCGGCATTGACCTGCGTGGCCGTATGCAGCGCGAAGGCGTTACTCACACCCACGTACTTGGCAAAATAGGCCACCTCACGCCACATGTCGTACTGCGTCACGAACGGGCAGCTCGAGTCCGTGCCAAGGCCCACCTTAACGCCAGCTTCCAGTGCGGCACGGGCGCTCTCGATGATGCCCGAGCACACGATGTCGCCGTTCTTCTTTTGTGTATCGGTCGAATGGGTCTTTTCCGGGTCGAGCAATACAAACGGCAGCGCCGGGCTGATCGTGCAGGTAACGCTGGGCGCACGCCCCTCGAGCTGCGTGCCCGCGGCGCCACGGTACAGCTCCAGAATCTCGGACGTCAACGGAGCGCCGTGCTCAATCGTGTCAACGCCGGCCTCAAGCGCAACCTTCACACCCTCGGTACTCTCGACATGGGCCATGACCGGAAGGCCCATATCGTGCGCCGCCTTGCACGCCGCCGCGGCAACCTCCACCGGCATACGCAGCACGCCCGGCTCGCCCACCTCGGTCGCATCGAACACACCGCCCGTTACGAACAGCTTAATGACGTCGGCACCGCGCGCATACAGGTCGCGCACCTGTTCGGCTGCCTCGGCGGGACTGTTTGCCACCTGGGCGAACAAGCCCGCACCATGGCCGCCCGGCACCGTGACGCCCGTTCCCGGCGCCACCAGGCGAGGACCTTGATACTTGCCGGCGTCGATGGCATTACGAACGGCGATGTCGGCAAACAGTGGGTCGCCCGCGCCGCGCACCGTGGTCACGCCGCTTGCCAGTTGTTGTTGGGCGCTGCCCTTAAGAATATGGCGCACGATGGCGCGCCCCACGGGATTATCGAGCTTCTTCATCAGCGCGCCCGCATCGCCCGCCGAAACCGGCTTGCCCGAACCGCACAGATGCACATGCATATTGATGAGACCGGGCATGAGATACGCACCTGCCAGGTCGATGACCTCGGCACCTGCAGGTGCCTGCGCCACAGCACTCGGCCCCATCCACGTGATGACGCCGCGCTCAACAGTCACGGCCATATCGGGTTGCGGCTCCATATGCTCCGAACCATCCAGGACGGTCGCATTGATAAACAACGTGGAACGATCGGTAGATGCCATATCGAGCTCCTCCCTCACGATTAACATGAACATTTGTTCATTATCACCTAGTCCCGCTGGATTGCTGCAGACGCATCGGTTAACGGAGGGAAGAGGGGATGTGGGGGACGGAATACGTTGCAGCCCCATCCCAGCAACATCAGGGGAATGTCTCGATCTGTAACAGTTACGGGCTCAAACAGCCGCCAAGCGTTACAGATCGAGACAAATAGACACGCGACGGCGCTGCGACAGCCCATCCCCTACTCCCACTCCTGCTCGTAGATGTTGAGCGACTTCACGTACCGCCCCTGGGCGCCCATAATGTCGCGGACCAGGCGCAAAAAGAAGCTGATGCACGAGGTGTCAAAGCCGTCCTGCAGATCCTCGGGATGCACCGCACCCGGCCCATCGACCGCCGTGTCACTCAGGCGCGCGATGTCATACAGATAGAGCTGCCCCGCCGTCAGCCAGACATCGTCGACGCAGGCGAGGCGCACCGCAATCGCACCGTCGCTCCAATGCTCCTTTTGCACGATATGCGGGTCGTAGACATCAAAGCGACGGTCGGCACGCGTATCCTTCAGCGCAACCATGCCGTTCGCAGGATCCTTGTCCAAAATGCCAAAGCGCGAGAAATACTGCGTGTCGCGTACCTGCTCGAGCCGCTTGAGCGAGGCAGGCGAAAGCGATGCCGGCGGTTCGTCAACATACAGCTCGAGCAGCGTCTTGCCATGGCGATAGGGGCGCTCGAAGAGCAGCCAATCGGTAAATGCCATGTTGTAGGCCATGATTTCGTTTTGCGAAGGCTCGGTGCAATAGCTGAGCCACGGGTCGACAATGATCTCGAACTGTTCGCGTGCCGGCTCCAAAAACTGGAACTTCCGCAGCATCCAAAAATGGGCCATGTCGGCAATATCGTTGCCGACGGCTTCGGCCAGCTGCGCTCGGTCTAAAACGTGGTCAGTCACGGCATCCTCCTCAAACTGATGAACCTCAATTTGAGCTTACGAGGAGGGCGGGCAGCCACGACCAGCGCGGGCAAAATAGGCCTCCGGCTGCAAACCAGATGCTGACCAAACACTTGACGGGATGCTTGACCGAAAATGCGCACCGCAACAAAACAGCATGTAAACATAGACGGCCAACCCGCCCTTTTGAGCCAGATACCCGCAGCCACCACAGAAACAACAGGTGACCACAGCCTAAGAAGTCGACAAATGAACACCCGTACGTCGACAAACGAGCAAATCGCTCGCAAAGAGTGTCCCCAACGACTAGACAAAAAATGACTAGTCATTGGGGACGTTCTTAAATGACTACTTTACAGCTCCAGCGCGTCGGCGACTTCGGCGGCGCAGGCCAGGGAGTCCGCCATGGCGCTCACCACGAGCGAGCTGCCGTTGCGAGCGTCACCGGCAACATACACCGGCGCGGCATCCGCGGCGACGCCCTCGCCACGCGCCGCAAGATGCGAGCCCTCGGCGGCCATCACAGGCAGCGGACGACCAGCGGTGGCAACGGGCACGCCAACGGCGTCGAACACACTGTGCTCCGGGCCCGTGAAGCCGCAGGCGATGAGCACCAGCTGCGCCGGTACCTCGTGCTCGGAGCCCGCGATGCGCTCGGGCTTTCCCGCCGACCAGTCCAGATCGACCACGCGCAGACCCGCAGCCGCACCCTTCTTGTCCAGCAGCACCTCGAGCGTATCCACGCCCCAGGCACGCATCTCGCCACCCATCGCAGCGATAGCCTCCTGCTGGCCGTAGTCGGTCTTCTTAACGTTGGGCCACTGCGGCCAGGGGTTGCTCGCCGCGCGCACATCAGGCGCCGCCGGCAAGAACTCAAACTGGCGCACGCTGCGCGCACCCTGACGTACCGCGGTGCCCACGCAGTCGTTACCGGTATCGCCGCCGCCAATGACCACGACGTCCAGGCCGCGTGCATCGATGACAGGCTCGCCGCCATCGAGCACCGAGACGGTCGAGGCCGTCAGGTAGTCCACGGCATACACCACGCCGGGCGCGTCAATATTCTCAGCAGCCAGTCCACGCGGGGCGCGAGCACCGGCAGCCACCACGACAGCGTCAAAGCCATTGAGCTTGGCCGCCACCGCAGGGTTCGTAACGTCAGCACCCAGCTCAAACACAATGCCCAGCTCGCGCATGAGTGCCACGCGACGCTCGACCACAGACTTCTCGAGCTTCATGTTGGGAATGCCGTACATGAGCAAACCACCCGGACGGTCATCACGCTCAAACACCGTCACGCGCGCGCCGCGACGCGCAAGTTCCCATGCAGTCACCAGGCCAGCCGGGCCAGAGCCAATCACAGCGACCGTGGGCGCATCCTCCCCTGCCGGCTCAAAGCGGCGCGGACCGCCATTTGCCCACTCATGGTCGCTGATCGCACGCTCGTTGTCATGGATCGTCGTGGGTTGGCCATCGACCGAACCCAGGTTGCACGCGGCCTCGCACAACGCCGGGCACACGCGACTCGTAAACTCGGGCATGGGCGAGGTGAGCGACAGGCGCTCGGCAGCCTCATCCCAGTGGCCGCGGTACACCAGCTCATTCCACTCGGGAATCAGGTTGTGCAGCGGGCAGCCGCTCGGGTGTGCCTTGCCAAAGCTCGCGCCCATCTGACAAAACGCCACACCGCACATCATGCAGCGGCTCGCCTGGGCACGGCGCGCATCGTCGTCGAGCTCCACGTACAGCGGATCGAAATCGCGGCTGCGCTCCTCCACGGGGCGCAGCTCGTGGGTCACGCGATCGATATCAAGAAAAGCACCGGGCTTACCCATGGCACTTACGCCTCCTTCTTGGTCGAAGCAACAGAGCTGGCGGCGGCGGGTACAGCGCCAGCGACACCACCCGCCACATCAAAGCGAGCGACATCGGCGGCGTCGGCGCGACCGGTCACAATGTCAAACGCCAGCTCCTCGGCCTGCGCATGCGTCTTGCCGACGGCCTCGGCGGCGGCGACAATCGCCAGCACGCGCTCGTACTCGGTCGGAATGACCTTCACAAAGTGCTTGCTCATCGAGTCGAAGCTGTAGAGCAGCTTGATGCCGCGCGGGCTCTGCGTCGCGTCCACGTGCTCTTGGATGAGTGCACGAATCTGCGCCAACTCGTCGACCGTCGGGGCCTTGAGCTCCACGCTCTCGTGGTTCACGCGGGCATCGAGCGTGCCGTACTGGTCAAAGACATAGGCCACGCCACCCGTCATACCGGCGGCGAAGTTCTGCCCGACCTCGCCCAGGATGAGCGCCAGACCGCCCGTCATGTACTCGCAGCCATGGTTGCCGCAGCCCTCGACCACCACGGTGGCGCCGGAGTTGCGCACGGCAAAACGCTGGCCGGCAAGACCGTTAATGAAGCCGCGGCCGCTCGTGGCACCAAAGAACGCAACGTTGCCCACGATGATGTTCTCGTCGAACTTGTAGGTCGCATGCGGGTTGGGGCGCACCGACACCTCGCCGCCCGAAAGGCCCTTGCCAAAGTAGTCGTTGGCGTCGCCGCACACGTTGAGCGTAATGCCGCGTGGCAGGAAGGCGCCAAAGCTCTGACCGGCCGAACCATCGCAATCGATGGTGATGGAGCCGGCGGGCAGGCCCTCGGGATGCGCCTTGGTCACCGCGTTGCCCAAGATGGTGCCCACGCAGCGGTTGACGTTGGCGATATCGGCGCGGAAGCGAATCGGACGCAGGTGCGCACGGGCATCGGCCGTATAGGGCACAAACAACGTGGAGTCGAGCGTCTTGTCGAGCTCGCTGTCCGCGGCCATCTGTGGCAGGAAGTGGCGACCGTCGGCGCCCGGAATATGGGCACCGAACTCGCAGGTCGCGCTCGCCAGCACGGGCGACAGATCGAGCAGGTTTGCTTTGCGGTTGCCCGGGACCTCGATCTGGCGCAAGCACTCAGGATGACCGACCATCTCGTCGATGGTGCGGAAGCCCAGGCTCGCCATGACCTCACGCAGCTGCTCGGCAACAAAGAGCATAAAGTGCTCAACGTGCTCGGGCTTGCCGCGGAAGCCGCGACGCAAGCGACAGTTTTGCGTGGCAATGCCGGCCGGGCAGGTATCCTGCTGGCAGTCGCGCTGCATGAGGCAGCCCATGGAGATGAGCGGCATGGTCGCAAAGCCAAACTCCTCGGCACCCAGCAGGCAGGCGACGGCGACGTCGGTGCCGTCCATGAGCTTGCCATCGGCCTCGAGCACCACGCGTGAGCGCAAACCGTTTTGCAGCAGCGTCTGCTGGGCCTCGGCAAGGCCAAGCTCCAGCGGCAGACCCGCGTGCCAGATAGAGTCGCGCGCAGCGGCACCCGAGCCGCCATTGTGGCCGCTGATCAAGATCTTGTCGGCAGCGCCCTTGGCCACGCCGGTGGCGATGGTGCCGACGCCGGCCTCGCTGACCAGCTTGACCGACACGCGCGCGCCGGGGTTGGCGTTCTTAAGATCGAAGATAAGCTCTGCCAAGTCCTCGATGGAGTAGATGTCGTGGTGCGGCGGAGGCGAAATCAGGCCGATGCCGGGCGTGGACTGACGGACCTCGGCAATCCAGGGGTAGACCTTCTTGCCGGGCAGGTGACCGCCCTCACCGGGCTTGGCGCCCTGGGCCATCTTGATCTGAATCTCGAAGGCGCTGCACAGGTAGCGGCTCGTCACGCCAAAGCGCGCGCTTGCCACCTGCTTGATGGCGGAGTTCTTGGAGTCACCGTTAGCCAGCGGGGTCTCGCGACGCGGGTCCTCGCCGCCCTCGCCCGAGTTGGAACGGCCGTGCAGGCGGTTCATGGCGATGGCCATGCACTCGTGTGCTTCCTTGCTGATGGAGCCGTACGACATGGCGCCGGTGTTAAAGCGGCGGACGATGTTGAGCGCGGGCTCCACCTCGTCGAGCGAAACCGGCGTGCGACCGTTGACATTAAAGTCCAGCAGGTCACGCAGGCGCACGGCACGGCCGGTGCGGTGCAGGCGGGCGCTGTACTCCTTAAAGGTGTCGTAGCTGTCCTCGCGGCAGGCGGTCTGCAGCAGGTAGACGGTCTGCGGGTCGATAAGGTGATCCTCGCCGCCGAGCGGGCGCCACTTGGTCAGACCTAGCGTGGGCAGCTGATCGGGAGCCGGGCTCTTAAGGATAGCGAGCGCGGCGTCGTAGCGCTCATTCTGCTCGCGCTCGACGTCCTCGACACCCATACCGCCCACACGGCTCACCGTGCCGGCGAAGTACGCGTTGACGAACTCCGGAGTGAAGCCCACGGCCTCGAAGATCTGTGCCGAATGGTAGCTCTGCACCGTGGAGATGCCCATCTTGGACATGATGGAGACGATGCCGGCGGTCGCAGCCTTGTTGTAGTTGGCGATGCCCTGCTCAGCTGTCACGTCCAGATCGCCGTGCGCCGCCAAGTCGCGAATGCACGCATGCGCGTTGTACGGATAGATGCCGCTCGCGGAGTAGCCCACCAGCGCCGCAAAGTCGTGCGGGGACACGGCGTCGCCACACTCCACCACGATGTCGGCAAAGGTACGCACGCCGGCGCGGATCAGGTGGTTGTGCACGCAGCCCACGGCGAGCAGCGACGGCACGGGCACCTCACCCGCAGCGGCGCGATCGCTCAACACCACGATGTTCACGCCGTCGCGGACCGCAGCCTCAACATCCTTTGCAAGCTGCTTGAGCGCAGCCTGCAGCGCGCCCTCGCCGGCGTCGCGGCGGTACACGGCACGGAAACGGCGGGTCTTAAAGCCCACGCGGTCGATGGCGCAGATACGCTCGAACTCCTCCTCGCTCAGCAGCGGACGCTCCAAGCGCACCAGCTGGCAGGCCGTGCGGGAATCCTCGAGCAGGTTGCCGTGGTTGCCCAGGTAGAGCGTGGTCGAGGTGACCATATGCTCGCGCAGGGCATCGATCGGCGGGTTCGTGACCTGGGCGAACAGCTGATAGAAGTAGTCGAAGAACGAGCGCGTCTTCTTGGACAGGCAGGCCAGCGGCGCATCGATACCCATCGAGGCGAGCGGCGCCTTGCCCTGCTGGGCCATGGGACGCACGACTTCGTCAACATCATCCCAGTGATACCCGAGCTTGGCCATGCGCACGGCGGCGGGCACCTCGGTATCCTCGGCGGGCGTGGGCGCGACGGGCTTGTCGAGCGCGTCGACGGTCAGCGTCTCCTCGGCGATCCAGTCGCGATAGGGCTTTTCCTTGGCGTAACGGGCGCGCAGCTCGTCGTTGTAGATGACGCGGCCGCGGGCAAAATCGACCTCGAGCATCTGGCCCGGTCCCAGACAGCCGCTCGTCAGGATGTTCTCGGGGCTCACCTCGATGGTGCCCACCTCGCTTGCCAGCATAAAGCGACCGTCGCGCGTCACATAGTAGCGGGCGGGACGCAGGCCGTTACGGTCGAGGGCGGCACCCAGCGTGCGACCGTCGGTAAAGGCGATGGCCGCCGGGCCATCCCACGGCTCCATGAGCATGGACTGGTAAGCGTCGTAGGCGCGGCGCTCCTCACTCAGGCTGTCGTTGTGGTCCCACGGCTCGGGCAACAGCATGGACGCGGCACGCGTAAGCGGGCGACCGTTCATGACCAAAAACTCAAGCACGTTGTCCAGAATCGCGGAATCGGAGCCCTCGCGGTTGATGATGGGCATCACGCGCTCAAGATCGTGCTGCAGCACGGGGCTGTACAGGTTGGGTTCGCGGGCGCGGATCCAGTTGACGTTGCCCTTGAGGGTGTTGATCTCGCCGTTGTGGATGATAAAGCGGTTGGGGTGCGCGCGCTCCCAGCTGGGTGTAGTGTTGGTGGAGTAGCGCGAGTGGACGAGCGCCACGGCCGTTTTGACGGCGGCGTCGTTGAGATCGATGAAGAAGCGGCGCATCTGCGTGGCGACCAGCATGCCCTTGTACACGATGGTGCGCGAGCTCATGGAGCACACATAGAAGATCTTGTCGCGCAGGGCAAACTCGGCGTCGGCCTTCTTTTCGATGGTGCGGCGGCACACGTACAGGCGGCGCTCGAAGGCGTCGCCGGCGGGCGTGTCGTCCGGACGGCCCAGGAAGGCCTGCAGGATAGTGGGCATGCAGGCGCGGGCCGTCTCGCCCAGGTCGTGCGGGTCGACCGGCACCTCGCGCCAAAAGAGCAGCGGCACGCCGGCCTCGGCGCAACCCTCCTCAAACACGCGGCGGGCATCCTCTACGCCCTTGTTGTCCTGCGGGAAGAACAGCATGGCCACGCCATAGTCGCCCTCTGCCGGCAGAATCTGGCCGCACTTTTGAGCCTCTTTACGGAAAAAGTGATGCGGAACCTGGAACAGGATGCCGGCGCCGTCGCCGGTGTTCTTCTCGAGTCCCGTACCGCCGCGGTGCTCCAAGTTGACCAGAATGGACAGCGCGTCGTCCAGAATCTGGTGATGGCGCTCGCCGTTGATATCGGCAAGCGCGCCGATGCCACATGCATCGTGGTCGAATTCGGGGCGATAAAGGCCCTGCTGCTGAGCGGAATCTGCCTGCATCGCGATCCTCCCCTAGATATTTAGACAGTCAGTTGAATAGGCATACTAGGAGCATCGCCGACCCGTTGTGTTTCCCACCCGTTTCGAAACAATCGCGTAACGCACGCCCTACGAGTGGACACCGCCGACCTCAAGGACGGCAACAAGGGCCCAAGTTCGACCTGTAAACTCACCGCTTCAAACATCTCAATCTGTAACAGGAGGAGCCGATTTTGGCGCTTAGATGTTACAGATTGAGATTTTCTGCAGGACAGTTTTGGTTTATCTCAATCTGTAACACGAAGGGCCGGTTTTTGCAGCTAACTGTTACAGATCGAGATTTTCCATAGGACCATTTCTTCCTGTCTTGATCTGTAACACCTAGACCCAATTTCCATCCCTAGTCGTTACAGATCAAGACATTTCGGCAACTCCCTTTCACCATCCTATTCAAATACAACAATTTTGTTAGTCACGGTTAACTTTTTGGCCTAAAACGGGTATCCTTTGCGGCGTCAAGCAAACGGCACGCAGGAGCGCACCATGCTCAACCATCTCAAACAACACTTTGGCTCCCGGCGCACCGGTGGTCACGGAGGCCTAGACATTGCGCGGCATGTCGGCCCCGGGCTGCTCGTGACCGTCGGCTTTATCGACCCGGGCAACTGGGCCTCCAATATGGCCGCGGGCTCGCAGTTTGGCTACGCGCTGCTGTGGATCGTCACGCTGTCCACAATTATGCTCATTGTGCTGCAGCACAACGCGGCACACCTGGGTATCGCCACGGGCGCCTGTCTTGCCGAGGCCACGACACGCTACCTCCCCCGCATCGTGGGACGCGCGGTACTCGCCAGCGCCTATCTCGCGGCCATCGCCACCGCCATGGCCGAAGTCCTGGGTGGCGCGATTGCCCTTCAAATGCTCTTTGGGCTGCCCGTGCGCGCGGGCTGCGTCATCGTGGCGGCAGTATCGATGGCGATGCTCATGACGAGCTCCTACAAGCGCGCCGAGCGATGGATCATCGCCTTCGTAGGCGTGGTAGGACTCTCGTTTTTGGCTGAGCTTACGCTGGTCAAGGTCGACTGGCCGCAGGCCGCCGCAAGCTGGATCACACCCAGTATGCCCACCGGCTCGGCCGCGATTATCGTAAGTGTCCTAGGCGCGGTCGTTATGCCTCACAACCTCTTCCTGCACTCCGAGGTCATCCAATCCATGCACTTCGAAGGCCAAGGCGAGCAGGTTATCGAAGAACGTCTACGCTATGAGCTCTTCGACACGCTCTTTTCGATGGGCGTGGGCTGGGCAATCAACTCGGCCATGGTCATCCTGGCCGCAACGACCTTCTTTGCGCACGGCATTGTCGTAGACGACCTCGCCGTCGCAGCGGCCTCGCTCTCCCCCATTCTGGGCCCGGCAAGCTCGGCCATCTTTGCGGTGGCACTGCTGTTTGCGGGTATATCGAGTAGTGTGACGGCGGGCATGGCGGCGGGCACCATCACCGCAGGCATGTTCGACGAGGAATACGACATCCACGACCGACATTCCTCGATCGGGGTGGCGGCTTGTTTCGTCGGCGCAGTGGCGGCGTGCTTGGTCGTCCCGAATCCTTTTGAGGGTCTCATCTGGAGTCAGGCGCTGCTGTCGCTTCAGCTGCCGATTACGGTCTTTGTGCTCATACGGCTCACCAGCTCACGCCGCGTCATGGGCAAATACGTCAACTCGCGCCCGCTCAACGCGCTGCTCGTAGGGATCGGTGCCATCGTGACGATTCTCGACATCGTGCTGCTAACGGGAATGTAATTGGGATGGCGTGACTGTCCAGATATAACGTCTCAATCTGTAACACGTGAGACCGTTTTAAACCGTCAGATAAATCAAAAGGGTCCCGGCCGAGAATTCGACCGGGACCCTTGGACAGAGCTATATGTTGTTGCAAGTCGTGTGTCTACGAGCTACTCCTCGACAAGCTCAAACTCATCGGGGCCGACGCCGCAGACCGGGCACACGTAGTCCTCGGGCAGCTCGGGCGTGTCGACCTCAACCTCGTAACCGCAAACGGTGCACACAAACTTATACGTCTTCTTCTCCTCAGCCATGATGTTCTCCTCTCGAACGTGACTGCTGGTGTACTTACTTATTAGTATATATTCTCAATAATATAATGCAAGTATTTTTAGAACATTTCTAGCCTTGATACGACGAGGCTTTGGGCGGCGTCTTGCCCTTTAGCACCTTGTGATAGTAGTCGTACGTCAGCGGCGTCTCGTCGCTCAGGCGCTCGGCATCCTCGACCTCGCCAATAAACAGCAGATGCGTGCCCACATCCACAGTGTCGATCAAACGGCAGCTAAACAGGGCCGCCGCGTGCTCGGGCACATAGGGCATGCCCAGAGCCGTCTCGCGGGTCTCGTATTTGGCAAACTTGTCATAATCGCTGCTGGTGCGGAACCCAAAGTTACCGATGTAGAGCATGTCGGCGGTCTGATCGATCACGGTCAGCGCGAACGCTTTGGCCGATGCGATGACGCCCGAGGTGACATTGTCCTTGTTCACGGCAACCGAAATACGCGGCGGCATGGACGTCACCTGCACCGCAGTGTTGATGACGCAGCCGGCGCGCAACCCGTCTGCCGCAGCGCTCACCACGTACAGACCGCTCGGCATGGTAAAGAACGCAGTTTTGTCCATAACGATCACTCCCCTAGCTCGAGTTGGAACCTCATGAATGTATGTACCCACAAAAAAGGCGGCACCCATAACGGACGCCGCCTTTGAGACATATGTGTCAGAACAGTAAGAAAGATGAGACGCCCGCAGTTGCGGTGAAATAGGGACTGAATAGCCCCTCAAATAGGCAAAACAGTCCGTATTCCACCGCAACTTATACAGAGTGCCTAGCGGTTGCGTTCCTTAAGGGCGCGGTCGATCTCGCGTTGGACATCACGCTTGGCCATGTCCTCGCGCTTGTCGTAGAGCTTCTTGCCGCGACCCAGACCCAGCAGCAGCTTTACGCGGCCGTCGGTATTAAAGTAGAGTTCCAACGGAACCAGCGCATAACCACGGTTGCGAAGTTTGCCGTCAAGAAAGTCGATCTCCTTGCGGTGCAGCAGCAGACGGCGCCGACGGTCGGGATCGCGATTCCACACGCCACCATGGCTATAAGGGTGGATATGCAGGCCGACGAGCCAGCACTCCCCGCCGCGGATCAGCGCGAAGGTATCGGTGATCTGGCAGGCGCGCTCGCGAATCGACTTGACCTCGGTGCCACTCAGTTCAATACCGCACTCAAATGTCTCATCGATAAAGTACTCGTGATGTGCCGAGCGATTCTTGGAAATGAGTTTGCGCTCGCGCTTACTGGGCATCGCCGGCCTCCTTGGCGCCGTCGGCGTTTGAGCCCGCAGTCTCGCGCTTTGCCTTGCGCTCGGCATTGAGCTCGGCATCGCTCTCGCGCACCAGTTTGATAATCGCCGCGCAGGCCTCCTCGCCCACCAAGTCGCGAGCACGTACCGTCAGGCGCGTCGCCTCCTGCTTGTCGCCGTCGCTTGCAGCATCGGTCGCGCACATAATCAGGCAGATGGCAATCTCGGCCGAAGGCGAGGTCGGCACGCCTTGCAGGGCCAATTCACCCATCACGTGGTCGTCGCTCTCATCAGCGGCATCCGGATAGGTGGTATGGATCTTGTTGAGCAGGCGCGTCGTATGCGCATCGTTGGGCGCCAGGCGCAGCGCCAGACGCGCGCAGCCCACGGCAGCCGAAACGTTCTCGGTCTCGGGCTCCAAGAAGTACTGACCTAGATTGGCGTAAGCGCGGGCGGCGCACTTGCCATCGCTTGCACGCTCCAGCACCGAGAACGAGAGCGATGCCCATTCCTGCTTGTCCTCGAGTGCACGGAACAGCTCGGCCAAATCCAAGCGATAGTTGCAGTTCATGGGGTCCCAACGCACAGCCTGCATCAGGGCATTACGAGCGCTTACATAATCCTGCTGGCGAATGTAGGCAAACGCCATGTCAGAGTACAGGCGGTCAAACGGCACCTCGACCTGCACGAGCTCGCGCGGATCCTTCTCCACGCGGCGATAGGCCAAGCGCTCAAACTTGCTATCGAAGCTAAAGTATTGACGCTTCTCCTCCGTCTTGCACTCAGCATCAATATACTCCTCGGCGAGCTCCACCAGACGCTCCAGCAGCGGCGTCGCCGTAGCCAGGTCGCCCTGCGCCAGATAGTTCTCGGCATACGTGATGTCTTGCAAGCTGATGGGCAGATCCATGGCTACTCCTCGATCTGAGCGAAACACGGCAGGCGCCGTATATACGGTCAATACACAAAACCCGGGTCTCTTACGAGGCCCGGGCGTTCAATTTTGGTAGCCCGTACCAGATTCGAACTGGTGATCTCCGCCTTGAGAGGGCGGCGTCCTAAACCGCTAGACGAACGGGCCATATGTAGCAAATGCAATGGCTGGGATGGAGGGAGTCGAACCCCCATTGACGGAACCAGAATCCGCTGTCCTGCCATTAGACGACATCCCAATGACTGCATCGCTGCGCTCGGCTGTGCCTTTGCGCAAGAAAGAAATATACGGGAAGTCTCGCCGTGACGCAAGCCCCAATTTTGACTTTTTTGAAATTCAGTCAAATTGGCCTAATTTAGTCCAACCCGTGAAGGACCTGTGAAGCCAACCGCTGTACACGAAGGGCAAAACGCCGTGAGCGGTAGCCGTCAACCGTTGGCAGATTCTACCGTGAAAACGATAGCACCAGGCAACACAATCGAAGTATCAATGATCGCGTAGATATCGAGGCACCATGGACGAAGAGCTTGATTACCTATGGGAGACCCTGGGCCTCGAGATCACTGCCGACCTTTGGCCCGAACGGGACAAAATTCACCCCACGTTACGCCCCGCCATTACTGTGGTGCAGGCAAAATACCGCCATGCATCCTTTTTGATCATGCGGATGTCATGGCACGCGGGACTCCCCGACCTTAAGCGAATCCAGGCAAGCCTCGTCGAGTTGTCCGGTATGCCGACCGTCATATCCGAGGCGCACCTGGAGCAGCGCCAGCGCGAGCGACTGCAACAGCAGCGGATTCCCTTTATCTGCCCCGGCGTTCAGGCATATCTGCCCTTTATGGACGAGGAGTACTGGAGCGGCAAGCCCAACAAACACGTAAAGGTCTACGATCCGCACGAATGGGCACAGCTGGCGGACTGACTGGGGCAGGCCCGCCGGCGGAAAGTGCGTCCCAGATTTCAAGCTCAAACTGGTCCCTACTTTCCCGTCGAGCCCTCAACCGGAAACCGTGTCCCGCAATCGAAGCTCAGAATGGGACGTGCTTTCCGCAACCGGCCACTTTGGGAAAGTGCATCCCATTCTGGAAGCGAATTCCGGGTCGCACTTTCCGCAGCCGCTACAGCAACGCCTCGGCCCAAGCCGCTTCCCTAAAGCCGGGAATCGCAAAGTCGTCGCCCACCAGCAGCGGACGCTTGACCAGCATGCCGTCGGTCGCCAGCAGCTCGTAGCACTCCCGATCCGTCATGCCCGCATCCAGACGCGCCTTCAGGCCCAGCTCTCGATATTTCATGCCCGACGAATTAAAGAAGCGCCGCACCGGCAGCCCCGAACGAGCAATCCAGGTCGCAAGCTCATCAGCCGTGGGATTGTCCAAAACGATATCGCGATCGATATACTCTACCCCATGTTCGTCCAGCCATGCCTTGGCCTTCTTACAGGTCGAGCACTTGGGATATTCAACAAGCAGTACGGTCATGGGAATCCTCCGAATATAGATCGGCCAACGCGAGCACACGCCACACGAGGCGCCTTCGTATGATGGGCCAATTGTAGCCCACGGGTCACACGCTAAACGAACCGTACCCCGAATCCGCGTTTGATGAACGGCAGTAGCTCCATTGCCTCGGGCGTGATATGGCCCGCAACGTTCATGCGCTCGTCACCGGGAAGATCGACCCGCGCAATCTCAAGCTCGCCTTCGTAGCGCCCATATCCGCTATTACTCACAGCGATCGACCCCGCCTTTCGAAACAGGCCGGCACCGGCATCCATCGGCACGGAATCCGGCTTAAGCGTCGTACGCGACTCCTGAGACCTAAAGATGAGGGTGCTCGAATCGGGTCGGTCGTGATGAATCTGCCCACGCACATAGGCATAACCGGGCTCAAGCTCGCATTGCAGATCCACGTATCCGGCGGAAACTTGAGCAAACTGCGTCCAGCCCGCATCGGAAAGATCGGGGTCACCGACCAACACAATGTCGCAATCGGCGCCATGTGCAAGCTCAAGCATATTGAGGGCAACCTTTGACGCGCGACCGCGCTGCGCCTCGACCGTCGGCAGTCCCTCGAATACCGGCCCGCGAACGTTAGCATCACCCGGCACAAAAGCCATGATTTCGAATCCAAGCGCCGCAAGACGAAGATTCACCCGAGCAATGTCCTCCAGAGCTAAACCGGTATAAGGCTTGGGGTAAAAATTGTGGCAGGCGGCAAAACGAGTCACATCGGCACCGGCCTCACGCCACGATGCGATTCCATCAGAACTCACCGTCGATGCATTGACCACAATGCGAAATACACCGGACAGCTCCGCGACCCGCTGGGCGCTAAAGCCATAGTCCAAACGAAGGTATTCCAACCCCAGATCGCGCAGGTCCTCGATGCGCTCAAGCCCGAGCAAATCGCACGTGCGCGGCCCCACATCGGCGATGAGCGCAATGCCGCGGGCGGAAAGCAGCGACAGCACATGACGGACCTTATCGGCATACGCCGCTCCCCCATCCTCGGGAATATGCAGTGAGGTAAACGCATAGCGCGCACCCGTCGCGGCACCGTGCTCAATCGTCCGCTCAATATCCTGCAGAGGGCTGGAAAGATAAATCGAAATACCCGTTTTCACGTTTCAACGCTCCTTTAAAAAAGGCCGGCGGAGCAGTTAGCCCCGCCGGCACAACCATAGCATCAAGAAATCTGTCGCGCGCCGCGAGCCCTGAGCAACACGGCTCGCGATATCAAACTATTCGCCAAAGAACTCGTTGATCTTCTGCTCGTCGACGCCAAAGAACCACGTCAGGACAAAGCCGGCGGCATAGGCAAGCAGCATAGCGGCAACGTAGCCGAGCTGCTGGCCAGGAACGACGATCAGCAGGCCAAACAGACCGGAAACGCCCTGAGAAACCGTGCCGATGTGAAGCAGCGCCGCGAGCGCGCCGCCAAATCCGGCACCCAGGCAGGCCGTCACAAACGGACGAACGAGCGGCAGCGTAACAGCATACATCAGAGGCTCGCCCACACCCAGGATTCCAACGGGAATGGACTCTGCGACGTACTTCTTGAGCTTGGCGTTCTTGGTCTTAAAGTACAGCGCCAAACCGGCACCGACCTGGCCGCCGCCAGCCATCATAAGGATGGGAAGCAGGTAATTGATACCCTTGGTAGCGCCGTCGGGATCGTTGAGCATAGCGTGGATCGGCGTGAGCGCCTGATGCAGGCCGACGGAAACCAGCGGCAAGAAGCCTGCCGACAGGATATAGCCGCCCAGGACGCCCAGCTTCTCGAAGATAAAGGTCAAAACGCTAAAGATGGCAGTCGTCAGCCATGCGCCAACCGGCTGGATGACGAGCATCAGAGCAAAGGCGCCGATGATGAGCACCAGCAGCGGGGACAAGAACGTGTCGAGTGCGTTGGGCATAACCTTGCGAATCTGACGCTCCATCCAGGCAAAAAATGCGCCAGCGATAAGAGCCGCGATCATGCCGCCCGCTGCAGGGTTGTACTGCGCACTGGTGAGCGGCAGCAGAATGGCAGTGGCAGGATCGGCCGCGCCAGGCGCAAGCAGGGGCATGGCGCTGTTGGCGATACACATCATGCCGGCGATGCCGCCCAGCGCAGCGGAGCCACCAAACTCACGTGCCGCGTTATAGCCCACCAAGATGGGCAGATAGGCAAACAGGGCCCAGCCCATGGAACGAATGCCCTGGTACCACCACTCGCCTGCAAGCGCGCCTGCCGTCGAGACGTTAATGACGTTGCAGATACCGTTGATGAGGCCAGCCGCAATGATGCCGGGAAGCAGGGCGACGAAGACATTGGAAATCTTCTTGAGGAAGGCCTGAACCGGCTTGGACTCGTACTTGGCCTTCTGCGCGGCCTTGTTTGTGGCCGCAGCGTCAACCACGCTCTCGTCAGCAACGCCTTTCGCAAGGCCGGTGAGCTTGGAGAACTCCTCGAGCACCTTATTCACCTTGCCCGGACCCAGCACGATCTGCATCGTGTCGTCCGCGACCAGGCCCATCACGCCGTCGAGTGCCTTAATGCCCTCCGTGTCGACGTTGCCCGCGTCTTTGACGGTCACGCGCAGGCGCGTCATGCACGCCGCGTTTGCGAGCACGTTGTCTTTACCGCCCAAAAGGTCCAGCAGCTTTTGAGCCAGCTCTTTGTTCGTCATAACTCCTCCTTGTATTGGGCATCTCGTCTGGATGTCATATCAGCTCACGCCGCACACCTATTGGGCATCGGCATTGCTCTTCTCATGGCCACTCACCGCAGCACGGACATGGCCTCGCGCTCGATCAAGAGCTACCGCAGCCTGCTCGGCATCGCAGTCCAGCAGTACCGAGACAATAGCGGTTTTTACGTGGCCGCCGGCATCTGCAAGCGCCTGAATAGCGCGCTCGCGCGTGCAGCCGGTCGCCTCCATCACGATGTTCTGGCCGCGCACCACCAACTTCTCGTTCGTCTGCTGCACATCGACCATCAGGTTTTGGTATACCTTGCCGATCTTGACCATGGCACCGGTCGAAATCATGTTGAGAATGAGCTTTTGAACCGTTCCCGCCTTGAGCCTCGTTGAGCCGGTCAGCACCTCGGGACCGGGCACGGGTTCAATGGCAAGATCTGCGCTCTCCCCGATCTTCGACCCTTGGTTGCAGGCAATTGCAATGGTCTTGCACCCAGTTGCCTTGGCGTACATAAGGCCGCCCACCACATAGGGTGTACGACCGCTTGCCGCCAGGCCAACGACAAGATCCTTGTCCGAGAGTCCACGCTCCCGCAGGTCGCTCGCGCCAAGCTCCTCGCTGTCTTCGGCACCTTCGACAGCCTTGATAAACGCCGTCTCGCCTCCGGCAATGAGCCCGACAATCAGATCGGGTGACACGCCAAACGTGGGCGGACACTCCGAAGCGTCGAGTACGCCCAGACGACCGCTGGTGCCTGCGCCCATGTAAAAGACGCGCCCGCCGCGCTCGAGTGCCTCAGCAGCCCAGTCGATTGCTGTGGCAACCTGGGGCAGCACTTTTGTGACCGACTGGACGGCACGAAGATCCTCATCGTTCATCGTCGTGACGATCTGCAGCGATGTCATCGTATCGAGGTCCATTGACCTTTGATTACGCTGTTCGGTCGTGAATTTTGTTAAATCGAGCATTTCTTTCACCTCATCTTTCCTGTTTCTCGATGTAGTTTTGCTTAATGACATGCGTCGCCCGTTCGTAGTCGCTGGCAACGTAAGCAGCGTACAGGGCATCGACAACCATAAGCTGGGCCATACGCGAAGCCATGGCACCGCTGCGGACCAAGGGTTCACTCGCAGCGACGCCGAGCACGGCATCGGCCATGGTGGCAAGCTTGGATGATCCATCTACTTTGGTCACGGCCACAACGGGACAGTTGTGACGTTGAGCCTCGGCGGTGCAGTCCAGCACCTCTTGCGTCAAGCCCGAGTAGCTAAAGGCGATTGCCATATCGCCCTCATGCATGTTCTTGGCACACAAGAGCTGATCATGCCAGTCGTCGTACAGATGGCACTCTTTGTCGACACGCATGAGCTTTTGCGCCAGATCGTGCGCGACCAAACGAGAGGCACCGATACCGAACAGATTGACCGCGCGTGCCCGCTTAAGATGGGCCGCGCATCGCTCCAAGACGGTGTAATCGAGCGTTCGCGCCGTCGCTTCGATCGTGCGCACGTTGCTTTTCATCACCTTCCCCACAATGCGTTCGACGCTGTCATCCATGGAGATGTCCTCGAGGGCAACGTCTTTCTTGTCACCCAAGATCGCCAGCTCGGCAATCAGTTCGCGCTGGAACTCCTTGTAGCCCGCAAAACCCAAGCGCTTGCAAAAGCGCAAAATGCTCGAGGGCGAGGAGAATGTGGCATCGGCAAGACCGCGGACGGACAGCCCAACCACCTCGTGCGGATGAGCGCTTACATATGCGATGACATTGCGTTCCGCCGGGCTCGCGCTGAGCTCACGCTCGCGAAGCCGTAAAAGCAATCCGTTTGCCATCTCAAACACCTCCGTTGAAAAGAATTAAAGACCAACGAACGATTCGTACCGGATACAAACAGCTTTTACGGTACATTGTGCCGAATCGTGGCGCACAAAGGGCGAACGTTCTACCGCTCGCCCCTCAAATCCGACCGCTCGGAAATACACGCGACACAAAATAATTCAACAAGGTCGCATTATCGGAAACGGTTTTGTTACCGGCTAGCGCCTCGCATGGGCGCCGATCGGCCGAGTCGCATGGCGCACCAACGTCGCTGCCAGCAATACCAACAGCATGGCGGTGATATAGCCCGCAGCATCGAATCCTAAATCGATAACGTCGAAATGCCTGCCGGGAACAAAGATCTTATGTACCTGATCGCCAACGGAGCAGGCGGCGCAAAAGAGCAATACGGGCACGCAACGGGAGCATACGCTCCACGGACGCCTGGAAAAGCAAACCACGACCACCGAGGCGAACAATCCGACGAAGAAAAACTCTACGGTATGGGCAACGCGACGGACGTTCGCGCCCACCCACATGCGAATGGAAGCAAGTCGGCCAGACCGGACATTCGAGGCAGCCGAATCGGTGCCCCCGGTCATTCCGTTCTCCGTCTGGGCTTCACCCGTGGCATCGGCAGCCTGAACGCCCGTAGCCTGACCCTCCACCACACGCGCGGTGGACTCGCTCAGCAACGACGTCTCCACCGCATTTTGCTCCGTCAGCACCCAGATGCCCGCCAGCGTTACAGCGAACAGAACGATCGCGGTCCATCCGATTATTTGTTTTACGCGCGCCAAGGGCCAACCTCCTTTTTTTGAATATCAGCGAGTGTAGCCCCAAATGACATCGTCACCGTATCAAAATTTGAATCGCAACAGGAAGCGACAAAGCGACTCAAACCCCTACCCCGCCTCGCGCATCCAGCGATCGAACGTCCCCACGCACACGCCCAGGCACTTTGCTGCCTGGCTGCGGGTAATATCGCCTGCCTCATAGCTATCGCGCACCAACTCAAACTGAGGAGGGCACGGCTTGCGAGGTCGACCGAAACGGACCCCTCGCGCCCGCGCCGCCGCAATTCCCTCCGCCTGGCGCCGATGGATATTCTCGCGCTCCACCTGCGCCACGTAGCTCAGCAGTTGCAGCACAATATCGGCAATCAGGGTGTTGGTCACATCCGGCGCGCCGCTGGCCCTGACGCGCGTGTCAAGCAATGGCATGTCCAACACCACAATGGCAACCCCGAGCTCCTTGGTAATGCGCCGCCATTCTTCAAGAATCTCGGAGTAATTACGACCAAGTCGGTCGATAGAAAGAACCACCAGCACGTCCCCGTCTCCCAGGACGTGCAGCAGCTCGCGATAACGCGGTCGATCGAAGTCCTTGCCGCTCGCATGGTCGGCATAAATATTCGCCGAGCCCACGCCATAGGCGCCCAGCGCATCCAGCTGCCGATTAAGGTTCTGATCGCGCGAACTCACCCGCGCATAACCGTACACCGTCGCCATCTCATCCCCGCTTTCTTGTATACCTGCCAAAAAGGGACAGGTTTATTTTGGTAGGTTTTACCTCTCAAATAGCAGGTAAGCGGGCGGCCGAGCAGACGGCAAGGTAGCCACGATTCAAATGCGGAGGGCGGTCCCGAAAGACCGCCCTCCGCTCTCCCGCCACGAGTCGGGATTTGGCTAATGGATAAGCTTAAAGTCCAAGTGCCCACGCGTGGTATTGACGCGCGAGACCTCGATAATCACGCGCTGGCCCAGTTCATAGTGAGTCCCCGTGTCGGCGCCCGTCAGCGTAAGCGCGTCCTCGTCGAACTCGAACCACTCGTTGCCCAGGCTCTTGATCGAAACCAAGCCTTCGACCTGCGTTAAATCCAAGCGCACAAAGAGGCCCATGCTGCTAACCCAAGAGACGGTTCCGGCATAGCGCTCGCCCAGACGGTCCTCATAGTACTGGGCAATCTTGATCTTTTGCGTCGCATGGCTGGCGGCATCTGCCGCGCGCTCGGCATCGCTGCATGCGCGGCAGATCTGCGGCAGAATGCGCGGCAGCGACTCGCGCCCCTTGCCGATCAGCCGCGGCGTACGGACCAAGGCGTCCTTGCCGCCGAGCTGCTCATAGGCCAACTGCAGTTTGAGCACGCGGTGCACCACCAGATCGGGATAGCGACGGATGGGACTCGTAAAGTGACAGTAGCACGGCGCGGCGAGCGCAAAGTGGCCCTCGTTGCGCGGCTTGTACAGCGCACGCTGCATGCTGCGCAGAAGCAGTGTATTGACGAGCGGTGCGTTTGCCGTACCGGCAGCAGCATCAACTGCAGCCTGCAGCTCATCGGGACTTCCCAGGGCAATACCGGCCGCACGGCGATCATCGATGATGCCCAGCTGCGCCAACGCCACGGCGGCACCGTGCAGGCTATCGGGACTGGGATCATCGTGCACGCGATAGCAAGCCTCAATGTCGCGGTCGGCCAGCCACTCGGCCACGCACTCGTTGGCGAGCAGCATGGCCTCCTCGATTAGCGACGTGGCGCACGAGCGCTCGCGGGCCACGATCTGCACGGGCACACCGTCCTCGTCCAAGAGCGCGCGGATCTCGGCCGTATCAAAGTCGACCGAACCGCGCGCGCGACGAATGCGGCGGCGGAGCTCCGCAAGCTCGTTGGCGGCAACCAAAAAATCACCCAGGTCGACGTTATAGCCGCGGGCTGCTTCTTCGCATGCAAGCCCACGCTCAAGCGCCTCCTCGCGCGAGGCCTCGGCAGCCGCAACATCCTCGGCGGCACCCTCCAGCACCCCATACTCCACCGCGCCGGCACGCACCAGCAGCGCCTCGGCGCCGTCATAGTCCATACGCACACGCGAGCGAATCACGCTGGGGTACGGATCGTAATGCCGCACGCGACCCTGCGCATCGAGCTCGATATCGACGGTAAACGCAAGACGGTCCTCGTCAGGGCGAAGCGAGCACAGGTCACAGGACAGGCGTTCGGGCAGCATGGGAAGCACGCGATCGGCCAGATACACCGATGTCGTACGATGGCGAGCCTCAAGATCGATATGCCCGTCCCAAGCCACATAGTGTGAAACGTCGGCGATATGCACGCCCAGCTTGTAGCCACCCTCGGGCGTGCGCTCCAGCGAAATGGCATCGTCAAAGTCGCGCGCGTCGACCGGGTCGATCGTGATGACAAAGCGGTCACGCAGATCGCGGCGGAGCGGGTCCTTAAGCGCCGCAGACACATCGAGCGAAAGCCCCTCGGCCTCGTCCAGCGCGGCCTCGGGATAGCTATCGGTATAGCCGTAACGCGCCATCACATATTGAACGCCCAAATCGGGCGCGTCATCTCCGCCAATGCGGCGTTCGATCGTCACGGTGCCCGATTCCAGGCGCGTCGGGTAGGTCAAAATGCGCGCGACAACGGCATCACCCGGGTGGACGCCTAGACGATCCGCCGAGGTATCCTCGGGCAGAATGAAGAAGTCGGCCTTCAGGCGCGAATCGAGCGGCTCGATCACACCGAGCGGACCAGCGGTCTGGTACGTACCCACCACGCTTATGGCTGCGCGCTCAACCACACCTTCGATCACGGCGCGCCGCTCACCGTGCGGGCTGTTCTTTATGCTCACGGCAACGGTATCGCCATCCATGATCTCGCGCTTACCGCGGCCCATGACCTTGTAGTCGCCGTTTTCGGTTACAACGTAGGCGCTATGCTCATGGAGCTGCACGCGCCCGGTCAGGCTCGGACGGCGTTCGCTGCGCACCGGCCCGCGCTTATTGCGAGCTCCACGCTTATGCTTGTTATTGCGCCCCATGGCGCCTCCTTGCTATCAATTGCCGTTTACATCCCAAGAGTCTACCCAAATGATTCGCTTTCCTGCCGTCCCCTAGGGATCAAAAAACGGGCCGCCCCATAAGAGACGACCCGTTGGAAGGGGTGAATTCCAGGCATGCCTACACGCGCAGGTAGCGACGCATGGCGATGGCAGAACCAAAGAGACCGATAACCACACCGACCAGGATCAGCGCAGCATAGGTCACCAGGTAGTACTGCATCGGCAGGGCAAACGACATCCAGCCGATGCTCTCCTGCAGACGCGGAATCATCAGATTGCGCAGCAGCTCCAGAACGCCGATGGAAAGCAGCGAGCCCAAAATGGCCTGCAGTACGCCCTCGGTGATAAACGGGCCGCGAATGAAGCCGTTGCTGGCGCCGACCAGACGCATAATCGCAATCTCACGACGACGCGCCGTGATGGATAGGCGAATCGTGTTGTTGATGAAGATGAATGCGATAAAGGTCAGAAGGCCAACGAGCACCACGGCGGCGATGCGGATGTAGTTGGTCACCTGGAACAGGCGGCTCACTTCCTCTTGGCCGTACAGCACGCTCGCGTTGACGTCGCCGTCATCCGCGATCTTCTGGAAGTCGGCGTTCTTCTTGAGCTTCTCTGCCGTGCTTTCGACCTTGGACGGATCGTCCATCTCAATTGCAAACGAAGCCGGCAGCGGGTTCTGGCCATCGAGCGCGCTCATGGTGGCGTCGGCGTTGCCCGACATCTTGCTCGTATACTCGGCCAGCGCGTCGTCCTTGTCCTTATAGGTCACGGACTTGACGTTATTCCACGTCTTAAGCTCGGCCTCAAAAGCCTGAACATCGGCCTGATCGGCGTCATCGCTAATGAACGCGTTGATGACAACCTGATCCTCGACGGTGCCGATCACGGAGTTCAGCATCGCGGAGCCCATGATGAACAGGCCGATGATAAACAGCGAAAGGAAGATCGTGATGACGGCGCCGAGCGAGGTAGTCCAGTTACGGAAGAAGTGGCTGATTGCCTCTTTGAAGGAGTAGCCCACGTTAGTTGGTGCCATAGTTGCCGTAACCTCCCCTCTCCTGGTCGCGGATAACGTGGCCGCCCTCGAGGGCGATCACGCGACGGTGCATGCTATCGACCATCTCGCGGTCGTGCGTGGCGACGATCACGGTGGTGCCGGTGCGGTTAATGCGCTCGAGCAGCTTCATGATGCCCAGCGAGATCGCCGGGTCGAGGTTACCCGTGGGCTCGTCGCAGATCAGCAGCGGCGGACGGTTGACCATAGCGCGGGCGACAGCAACGCGCTGCTGCTCGCCACCGGAAAGCTGGTCGGGCAGCGAGTCCATCTGATCGGCTAGACCGACCAGACGCAGTACCTCGGGCACCTGGCTGCGAATGACGCCCTTGGGCTTGCCGATGCACTGCAGAGCAAACGCCACGTTTTCGTAGGCGGTTTTTTGCGGCAGGAGCTTAAAGTCCTGGAACACGGCGCCAATCTGGCGGCGCAGGAACGGAACCTTGCGGTTCTTGATCTTCATGAGGTCCTGACCGGCAACCAGGATGCGGCCGCTCGTCGGCTTGACGTCACGGTTGAGCGTCGACAGCAGCGTGGTCTTACCCGAGCCGGAGTGACCGACCAGAAAGACGAACTCGCCCGGATAGATCTCGATGTTGATGTCGTCGAGTGCAGGCTTGTTGGGCTGTGCCGGATAGATCTTGGTGACATGCTCCATAAGGATGACGGGCTCGACACCGGCCTGCTTGGCCATCTTCTTGCGGCTGGCCTGCGGATCGATGGGCGCAAACACCGACGTAAAATCGGGGTTGTTGAGCGCGTTATCGAGGCTTGCGACCTCGGCTGCCTGATCGCTCTCGACCACCGGGGCAGCAGGCTGCGTGGGATCGGGAATAGCGGCAAAGAGGCCAGACTGCGCAGGCTGAGGAGCCGGTGTCGCAGGAGCCATGGGGTCGGGAATGCCGGCCATGCTAGGCTGCGGCGCGGCGGCGCCAGCCTGAGGCTGCTCCACGCGAGCGGTCACAGCCTGAACGGGCTCAAAACCCGCCGTGCCGGAAAGCGCAACATCGCTGATGGGATTGTAGGCAAAGGGATCGGATGCCGGCTGTGCCTGATCTGCCGGCTGAGCGGGGGCCTGAGCAACAGGCTGGCCCTCTGAATCCGGAGTGGCGAAACGACTGCCCTGGACGCCTGCCTGCGTCTTGGGGGCATCATCGCCCGCACCGGAGGTACGGAAGTGGTTACCCACTGGTGCTCCTTATCGTCGTGCGTTTAAACTACATGAGCGCTTTGTATTTTAGCAGCATTAGCTTTGCTGCACATAAGAAGCATGGCGTGCTTAGGGATCCCGTCGGCCGTGCACAGGGTTACTCTCCAAATCGTCCTCGGACATGTCGGAGCCCCCGCTGCGCACTACGTGCGGCGGGGGCTCCTCCGTCCTGCGGAAAGATTTGGAGAGTAACCCTGTGTCCGGCCTGCGATAACTAAGGGGTCGCTGCGTTTATCTTGAGGTGCTGCATATACAAAGCTGGAAGGGTCTGAATTGCGCTTTGTCGATATATGCCCTTTTTCCTGATGGGACCGTGCTTGAGGGGCGTCTTCATGAGTTGCGGTGAAATAGGGACTGTTTTACCAGTTAAAAGGTCTAATCAGTCCCTATTTCACCGCAACTGAAACAGGGGCGCTCTCCAAGAGAGCGCCCCTGCCGGGTTTCCATAGTTCTGGCGAAGCAGTCCTTGAGATCCGCCTTGCCTTATGCCAAGAACTCCTTGGTGGTCGCCACGATGTTGGCGGCGTCCAGGCCATACTTGTGCAAGAGCTCGGCACCCGGGCCAGACTCACCGAAGGTGTCGTTGACGCCGATCTTCTTGAGCGGCGTCGGGCACTGCTCGCATAGGACGTCGGCAACGGCGCTGCCCAGGCCACCGATCACAGAGTGCTCCTCGACGGTCACGACGTGGCCGGTCTTGGTGGCGCTCTTGACGATCAGGTCGGCATCGATGGGCTTGATGGTGTGCATGTTGATGACCTCGGCGTCGATGCCCTCGGCAGCGAGCTGCTCGGCGGCCTCGAGAGCCTCGCCGACCATCAGGCCGCAGGCGATGATGGTCACATCGGAGCCCTCGCGCATGACAATGCCCTTACCCAACTCGAACTTGTAGGTCTCGGGGTCGTTGATAACCGGCGAGGCCAAACGGGCGAAGCGCATGTACACGGGGCCGTCGCACTCGTAGGCGGCGCGCGTCACGGCACGGGCCTCGATGTCGTCGGCGGGAACGATCACGGTCATGCCGGGGATGACACGCATCAGGGCGATATCCTCGCAGCACTGGTGCGTGGCGCCATCCTCGCCCACCGAGATACCGGCGTGCGTGGCACCGATCTTAACGTTAAGGTGCGGATAGCCGATGGAGTTGCGGACCTGCTCAAAGGCGCGGCCGGCGGCAAACATGGCAAAGCTGCTCGCGAAGGCGACACGGCCGGTGGTTGCGATACCGGCGGCAACACCCATCAGGTTGCTCTCGGCGATGCCCACATCGAAGAAGCGGTCGGGGCGGGCGGCCTTAAACTTGCCGGTCTGCGTGGCGGCGGCCAGGTCGGCGTCGAGGACCACAAAGTCATCGTGCTCGTTGGCGAGCTCGACGAGGGCCTCGCCGTAGCTTACGCGCGTGGCGATTTTCTTGACGTCTGCCATCCTAGAGCTCCTCTCCGGCGGCCGTGAGCTCTGCCATGGCCTGCTCAAACTGTTCATCGTTGGGGGCCTTACCGTGCCAACCCACCTGGTTCTCCATAAAGGAGACGCCCTTGCCCTTCGTGGTCTCGGCGATAATGGCGGTCGGCTGACCCTTGGTGGCGCGGGCCTCGGCAAAGGCAGCGCGGATCTGGTCGAAGTCGTTGCCGTCGGCGAGCTCCACCACATGGAACTTGAAGGCGCGGAACTTGTCGGCGAGCGGCATGGGGTCGTTGACCTCCTCGACGGGGCCGTCGATCTGCAGGCCGTTATGGTCGACGATCACGCAGAGGTTGTCGAGCTGCTGGTTGCCGGCAAACATGGCGGCCTCCCAGACCTGGCCCTCCTCGCTCTCGCCGTCGCCCAGCAGGGCGTAGGTGCGATAGTCGTCGCCCCAGTGCTTGGCGGCAACGGCCATGCCCACGGCGGCGGAGATGCCCTGGCCGAGCGAGCCGGTGGACATGTCGACGCCCGGGGTGTCGTTCATGTTGGGATGGCCCTGCAGGTGGCTGCCGATGTGGCGCAGCGTCTCGAGATCCTCCTTGGGGAAGAACCCACGCTCGGCGAGCACGGCGTACAGACCAGGCGCGCAGTGACCCTTGGAAAGCACGAAGCGGTCGCGGTCGGCCTTGCGGGGGTCGGCAGGGTCGACGTTCATTTCCTCAAAGTACAGATAGGTCATGATGTCGGCAGCGCCGAGCGAACCGCCCGGATGGCCGGACTTGGCAGCGTGCACGCCGGTGACGATGCCCTTCCTTACCTCGTTGGCAACCTTTTTGAGCTCTTCGTCGCTCATTGTGCCTTCCTTTCATCCTCATTAGACAAAATGCGCACGGCACCGAAGGTAATCCCAACACAGCCGCAATGCACGTACGTCATTCATTATGCTGGAAACTGATGGCTTTACCAGAGTTTTTATCATTATTTGAACAATTTAGCAGGCAGAACCGCTGATGAAACGGTTTATCAATGTGAACGTCTTTTGGATGGAACGCGATCGACCCTACGCGCTAATGTCCTTGAATCCCTCGCCGAAGGCTTCCGTAACATCAGCGACCGTCACAATGGCGTGAGGATCGCGCTCGCGCACGATCGTCTTGAGGGTATTGAGCTCTCGACGGCTCACGATGACCATAATCACCGGCTTCTCGGCACCCGAATACATGCCAGTCGCCTTAAACTTGGTACAACCACGACCCAGGCCATACATGATATCGGCAGCGATATCAGGGAACTTGTCCGAGATGATGAGTACCATACGGCGCTTGTTGCCACCATCGACCACGGCATCGATCACGTAGCCGCTAATGACCATCGAAAGGCCTGCATATAGTGCGTTTTCGACTGAAAAGACCGGAGCCGACAGCGCGCACACGGCAACGTCGATTGCCATGACGGTCGAACCTACCGGCAGCGAGGTGTTACGCGAGATGATTTGGCCAATCGTGTCCGAGCCACCGGTGTTGGCGCCGGCGCGCAACACCATGCCGTAACCGATGCCCGTAATAATGCCGCCCCACATAGCGGGAAGCATCAGGTCCGCATCCGCCAGAGGTGCTACAAACGGGGCGAACAGATCGGTGAAGAAGCCCAGCAGCACAAAGCCCGTCGCGGTCTGCACCACGTAGAACATGCCGCCCTCGCGCATAACGACCAGCAACAGCAAGGCGTTCATCACGATCGTCTGAATACCAACGGGAAGCGATAGGCCGCGCGACGCACCGACCGCCTGGATAATGGTGGCAAGGCCCGTAACGCCACCGGCAGCAAGGCCGTTGGGAATCAAAAACAGGTCGGTCGCAATAGCGGCCAGAGCGCACCCCAACATAATCTGGGGCAGGTCGTGAAAAAAGTTCATCGAAAGAATGCGCTTGATGTCCAGACGATATGCCATGCTGCCTCCCTCAAAAAAGCGCACCCCATCGGATGCGCTTTGAACTTCTTCTTGTATTCGATTCTACCGATTCGCCGAACAAAAACCACCCCTGCGAAGTGTTTGCATCGACCCGGAGCCAACCATGTGCCTAGGCGTCCGAGCCTTCCGCATCGGCGTTGCCGGTAGCCCAGCGATGGTAGCCAATAACAAACGGGTCCAAGTCGCCATCGTCAAGAACGGCCTCGACATTGCTGGTCTCCACGCCCGAGCGTAGGTCCTTGACCATCTGGTACGGGTAGAGCACGTAGCTGCGAATCTGGTTGCCAAAACCAATCGTGGTCTTGGGTCCGCGGATCTCATCGAGCGCCTCGGCGCGCTTCTCGAGCTCAATCTCGTACAGACGAGCCTTGAGGATCTGCATGCACGCGGCCTTGTTCTGGATCTGGCTGCGCTCGTTTTGGCAGGTAACCACAATGCCGCTGGGGAAATGCGTCACGCGCACGGCGGAGTCGGTGGTGTTGACGCCCTGACCGCCCGGGCCGCTCGCGTGGTACACGTCCACGCGGATGTCATCGGGACTGATCTCGATGTCGATATCATCGGGTAGCACGGGGATGACCTCGACGCCGGCAAACGTGGTCTGGCGGCGCTTCTTGTCGTCGGTGGGGCTAATGCGAACCAAGCGGTGGACACCGGCCTCGGCGCGCAGCATGCCAAATGCGTCCTTGCCCTCGACGGTAAAGGTCGCGCGGTCGATGCCGATGACCTCGGCCGCGGGACAGTCATTGATGGTGACCTTCCAGCCGCGACGCTGGCAGTACTTCATGTACATCTTAAAGAGCATGAAGGTCCAGTCCTGGGCCTCCAGACCACCCTGTCCGGGTTTGATGGTCACAATGGCATCGCCGTGATCGAACTCACCGGTAAACCAGCTCGAAAGCTCAAGCTCATCGATGGCACGGGCCAGGCGCTCAGCCGTGGCTGCAGCCTCCTCGCGAAGGGCGGCGGCGTCGGGGTCATCCCCCATCTCCTCGGCAAGCTCCAGCGCGGCGCGGGCATCGGAAAGCTCGCCGCGCGCGGTGTCCACGGCAGCGATATCTTCCTTGGTGCGCGCAATCTCCTCCATGGTGGCACGGGCGGCGTCGGCGTCATCCCAAAAGCCAGGGGCAACACTTTTGGCCTCGAGCTCGATCACGCGAGTACGCTTCTCGTCCAAGTGGAGATACGACTCGACCTCGCCGAGCCGGTCCGCAAACGCGTCCAGCTCGGCGGGCGTTACCTCAAAAGCCTCAGCCATTAACGATTCCTGCCGTGGCAGTACTTAAACTTCTTGCCGCTACCGCAGGGGCACGGGTCGTTGCGGCCCACGTTGACGTACGGATCGTCGCTCTCGGACTTGCGGTAGGTCGTCACCTTGCCACCGTTGTTAACGGCAGCCGGACCACCCTGGACAGCCGTGCGGGCCTGCACCTGTGCCTGCTTGCGCAGTACCGAGTCGCCGTTGTCGCCATCGACCTCGGCAGGACCGGAGAAGCGCGCACCCTCGAGCGCGGGCTCCTCCTTGTGCTCCACGGCACGCGGGGCAGCCTTGATCTCGATGCGCAGAACCGTGCGCAGGTAATCCTCGTACATGGTGTCGACGAGTATCTGGAACGCGCCGTAGGCCTCGGTCTTGTACTCGACCAGCGGGTCGCGCTGGCCAAAGCCGCGCAGGCCGATGCCGGTCTTGAGGTAGTCCATCTCCTGCAGGTAGTTCATCCAGCGGGTATCGATGACGCGCAGCATGACCTGGGTGTTGAGCTCGCGCATCAGGTCCTCGCCCAAGCGCTCGGCCTTCATGTTGTAGCACTTCTCTACGTAAGCCAGGACATCGGCAGCCAGGGCCTCATAATCCTCGTCGGGGAACTTCGGCGTATCGATGTGGCCGGTGAGCTCCACAACCCACTTGCGCAGACCCTCCAGGTCGCGCTCGCCATCGTGACTGTCCTTGGTGCAGAACTCCTGCACGCAGCGGTACACGGTGTCGTGCATGACCTCGGTGATGTGGTCGGTCAGGTCCTTGCCGTCCAGAATCTTATTGCGCTCGGCGTAGATGACCTGGCGCTGCTTGTTCATGACGTCGTCGTACTCAAGGACGCTCTTGCGCATGGAGAAGTTGATGCTCTCGACCTTGTGCTGGGCGCTCTCGACGGCCTTGGAGATGATCTTGTGCTGGATGGGCATGTCGTCGCCCATGTCGGCCGTGACCATCATCTTGGAGACGCGGTCCATCTTGTCGCCGCCAAACAGGCGCATGAGGTCGTCCTCGAGCGACAGGTAGAACTGGGTCTCGCCCGGATCGCCCTGACGGCCGGAGCGGCCGCGCAGCTGGTTGTCGATACGACGGGACTCGTGGCGCTCGGTGCCGATGACGGTCAGGCCGCCGGCGGCAAGCACGCGCTCGCGCTCGGCCTTGCAAGTCTCCTTGGCCTCGGCGTTAAACTGCTCGAGCTGTTCGGGCGTCACGTCCTCCATGGTCAGGCCCTCGTACTCCAGGCGCTCGCGCACCAGCTCGTCGGGATTGCCGCCCAGCAGGATGTCGGTACCACGACCGGCCATGTTGGTGGCGATGGTCACGGCGCCGTAGCGTCCGGCCTGTGCCACGATGTGGGCCTCGCGCTCATGGTGCTTGGCGTTGAGGACCTCGTGAGCGATGCCGCGCTTGGTAAGGGCGGCGGACAGCTTCTCGGAGCTCTCGATGGAGACGGTGCCCACCAGGACCGGCTGGCCCTTGGCATGACGCTGCTCGACATCGTCGGCGACGGCGTTGTACTTGGCCTGAATGGTGCGGTACACCAGGTCCTCGTGGTCCACGCGCTGCACGGGCTTGTTGGAGGGGATGACCTCGACGGGCAGCTTGTAGATCTCGCGGAACTCGGCATCCTCGGTAAGTGCCGTGCCGGTCATGCCGGAAAGCTTGTCATACAGACGGAAGTAGTTCTGCAGGGTGATGGTGGCCAGCGTCTGGTTCTCCTCGCGCACGAGCACGCCCTCTTTGGCCTCGATGGCCTGGTGCAGGCCCTCGGAGTAACGGCGGCCTTCCATAATGCGGCCGGTGAACTCGTCGACGATCTTGACCTCGCCGTTGGTGACCACGTACTGCTTGTCGCGGTGGAACATGTACTGGGCCTTCAGCGCCTGCTGCAGGTGGTTGACCAGCTGACCGGAGAGATCGGCATAGATATCATCGATACCCAGGCGGCGCTCGATCTTCTTAAGGCCGCGCTCGGTGGCGGCAATGGTGTGCTTGGCCTCGTCCATGACGAAGTCGCCCGTGGGCTCAACGTCCTCGGTGGCGGTGAGCATGTCGTGCGACACGTCCTCGCCGCGCTCAAGGCCACGCACGGCACGCGCGAAGTCCTTGTAGGTGCTGGCGGACTTGGTGCCAGCGCCCGAGATGATCAGCGGGGTGCGAGCCTCATCGATCAGGATGGAGTCAACCTCGTCGACGATGGCGTAGTTGTGGCCACGTTGCACGCGCTGCTCGGGACGGGTAACCATGTTGTCGCGCAGGTAATCAAAGCCGAACTCGGAGTTGGTGCCGTAGGTGACGTCGGCCTGGTAGGCCGGGCGCTTGAGCTCGAGCGGCATGTTGTTCTGGAGCAGACCGACGGTCATGCCCAGGTACTTATAGATGCGGCCCATCCACTCGGAGTCGCGCTTGGCAAGGTAATCATTGACAGTAACGACGTGCACGCCCTTGCCGGCAATAGCGTTGAGATAGCCGGCCAACGTGGAGACGAGGGTCTTACCTTCGCCGGTCTTCATCTCGGCGATGTGGCCCTCGTGCAGTGCCATGGCGCCAATAAGCTGCACGTCAAAGTGGCGCATACCCATGGTGCGCTTGGAAGCCTCACGCACGGTGGCAAAGGCCTCGGGGAGCATGTCGTCGAGCGACTCGCCGTTGGCGTAACGCTCGCGGAACTTATCGGTCTGGCCGCGGAGTTCCTCCTCGGTCATCTTCTCAAACTGGGGCTCAAGACCGTTGATCTGGTCGACGATCTTGTAGTAGCGCTTAAGGTCCTTATCGGATCCAAAGGACAGCAGCTTTGACATGAATCCCATGTGGTTTTCCTTTTTGGCCATCGCCCACGCCGTGCAGCTGCGGGCGAGTTAAACACAGATGATTGTACTTTAGCCAAACAAGGCGCGGCCTATACGGTCGACCTCGACCGCCACGTAATAACTATGACCAACCTGCCAAAAAAGGACAGGTTTATTTTGACAGGTTTTATCTGGGCAAACGCCGCCTCTCTGTCATTTGGTGCCATGGGGACAGGTTAGTTTGCACTAATTAAAAAGAAAAGGGCCGCGCACCCAAATGGATACGCGGCCCTTTAGCCACGAATGCGAGCGATTCCTCGGCGAGCTATTTACTCAGCAGCCTCGGTGGTCTCGGCCTCGGCAGCGGCCTCCTCGACGGGAGCCTCTGCGGGAGCCTCGGCGGCCTGCTTGGCAGCCTCCTCGGCAAACTTAGCAGCACGCTTGGCCTTCTCGGCAGCCTTAGCCTCAGCGGCGGCCTTGCGAGCGGCCTCGGCCTCAGCAGCCTTGGCAGCCTTGGCAGCCTTGGCCTCCTCGGCCTTCTTGAGCTGGGCGGCAGCGGCGCCACCGAACTTGTCGGCGAAGCGCTGGACGCGTCCACCGGTGTCGACGAACTTCTGCTGGCCGGTGTAGAACGGGTGGCACTCGTTGCAAAGCTCAACCTTCATCTCGGACACGGTAGCGTGCGTCTTGAAGGTGTTGCCGCAGGAGCACGTCACCGTGCACTCGACATACTGGGGATGGATACCCTGCTTCATGGTAGGACTCCTTATTGGTCAGGCGCTGGTTACCGATCAGCGCATAAGGCGTCTTGGTTTCCGACCAAGACAACAAACTCGGCTATGGTACCACGGCGCCGCGTGTCCCACAAAAGGTTCACGGTCTTTTCGGAACGACACGAATCTGACCCATCGAAACACATCTCCACCGTTCCTTCAACTGGGAAAATACCGTCCCCGGGGCCTGAGAAGGGCCCCGGGGACGTTCGACTGACTGCGGGAACGGCCTTTCCGCTCAATGTGTTCGGCTGAGATCGGAAATCAACCAAACTGAACTAGGTTCAGTTGACATGGTTAAAAACGAGGGGCGACGCTTTTGCGTCACCCCTCGTCCCGGCCGGGTTGCTTTAGTTGTACACACGGTAGTTACACTTGAACTGGGTTATGTGTCCATAGCTGGAGCGGTACCAACCCGATGTATAGCTGATTACTTCTGGGCCTAGATATTCGTATCTCTTGTTGTAGCGAAGCTGACGGTAGGTCGTGTCGTACTCTGCTACGTAAAACGTGTCTCCAGAGAAGGCTTTGTACCGGTCTTTAACCGTCGAAGCCATGTACGCGGGTTCGACATCGCCTTTCTCCCCGTTGAGCGCATAGACGGGTGCCGCGATTCCGCATAAAGCCGTTGCCACGAGGATGGCGTAGACAGCCATGCGCGACGCATTGGACTTCAGCTGTTCAAATAGTTTCATGTCATTCACCTCGCTCGTATGTATCGAGGTATTCCTGCTTGAGCGTCTGCGAGGACGACTTGATCTTTTCCACGAGCGTGCCGGCCTCGATGAAGTAGAACGAGTCGGTGAGGTCTGCCAGGTCGTCGAGCAGATGGCTTGAGATGAGCACGCTGCGTCCCCGCGCCACCTCGCTGCGCATCGCGTCGCAGGAGGTTTTCCGCTTTCCCGGATCGAGGCCGTTCAGCGGTTCATCGAGGATGAGGTACGGGCAATCGGTCGCTATCGCCATGGCAAGCTTTACCTGCTGCTTCATTCCTGTCGAGAGTTTACGGGTCGGCTTGTCGAGATATGGGGAGATTCCGAGGGAGCTGCAGAGCGAGTCGATGTCGGTGGCCGATTTCCACGCCTCCCTAACGAAAGAGAGGTGCTCGCGGGCCGATAGCGTGGGGTAGAGATCCGCGCCGCCCGAAGAGCTCAGGTAGACGAGTTCTGCGAATTCGGCTGATTGACGTTGGCAGATTCCGTCTGCCGCCAGGCTTCCCGAGCGGATGCGGGTGGGAAATTGGCCCGACAGCGCTTCAAGAAGGGTGGTTTTCCCCGAGCCGTTGGGAGCGACGAGCCCCGCCGCCGTTCCCGGGCCCAAGGAAAGCGATCCGATCGAAAGTATCGTCGTGCTTCCGTATCCCACGCTCGCGTCCAGAAGCTCGAGCCCATGGTGCTTTTTAGCGGGTCCAGCCTGTTTGGGCGAACGCGTCGCAACGGCGCCGACCGCAAAAAAGACCGCGACGTATGCCAGGGCCACGGCAAGCATCGATGCGCTGCCTGAACCGGAGCCAATGAATTCTGTCGGGAAGCATCCTACGTAACCCGTTGCCTCGATAGGCGAGAACACGGCCAGCGGCAGGAGCTCGAGCGCGGCATTATGCCCCAGTGCCGAATCGGACAATAACGGGAATGCCGGGGCCGCGACAAGCAACGCGGAGGTAAGGGGGCCCGCGAAGACGCGCCTCGTTGCGGTCGATAGGACGACGGAACAAACGGATATCAAGGTTCCACCCGCGAGCAGCGCGAGAAGTATGGTCGTGAAGACGTTTCCCGCGGTCGTGGTAGTGAGCGCGCCGTTATGGAAGAAGGCGATCGGGTACCCGATCTGCCCGAAGCCGTTTAGGGCCAAGGCGTAAATGCCCCCGGGCGCAAGGCCGGCGAGGAGCATCGCGGTCCCCGCGCCAATTATCGAAAACACGGTTTGGATAAGGCGCCGGAATTTGGGCACGGGCGCCTTTGCCGCCAGGGTCCCGGGCCTTGTGGCGCCGAGCACGAGTATCGACGAGAGAAGGAAGGGGATGAAGGGAAGGAAGGACGGCGCCTGGGCAATGGCGTAGGGCAGGAAGGAGAGGAACGGCAGGTCGTTTGCGGAGGCCGGGATATCCGCGATGCCGGAGCTGCTCAGAGCGCGGCAATATGCGAGCTCTGCGTCATTGGTCTCCTGGTCCCCCACGATGGACCCGGATTGGAAGCCCTCGTCCATGAGCGCGTAGTAGCTCTCGGCAGAGTCGAGAAAGGCGGCGTCGGTTTGAGCGGCGAGGGCGGCGTTCGCGTATCTTGCAAGCTCAGCGTCATCTTGCTGCTCTGGCGATAGGTCTGTGCCGCTGGCCTGGGGCTCGCGCGTATTGAATGCGTCGACAAAGCCCTGCATGCCCTGTTTCATAAAGAAGGGCCCGTAGATGGGTGAATTGAACGCAATGGGGACGGAAAAGGCTGCAGCGAGAACGAGCGTGGAAATCCATACGGCCTTGTCTCTTAGGATTAGTTTGAGAAGAAGTCGACAGTACATTCAGAAGCACCTGCATTCCTCAAAGAATTGTTAGATTAAAAGTAACAGACCGGATGAAGATGCGTAAGATGGGGGCGAGGCGAATGGCTGAACGGTATCGATACGCGGGTTCAACGGTATTATATTGACCACATAGATTATTAACTTGCATTTCTACCCGCCCTTTTCGTAGAGTCGCCGATACGTGCTTAGCGCACCCTCGGCGCGTCCGGCAGGCTTTGCGAAATGGGATCCAGGAGACTTCGGCGCAGCATCATCTTGCGGAATGCCTCTAATGAGCCTCCCATCCTTCAAAAACAGAATCTCATCGCACAGCCTATCGACCGAATCCAAGATGTGGGATGACATGATGATGCACGTACCAGAATCGGCCAGCTTCCTGAGAATCTCGGAATGCAAGTCCACCCTGCTGGGGTCGAGCGCGTTCATGGGCTCATCTAATAGAAGGTACCGCGCGCCCGTCGCATACGCAATCGCCAGGGTAAGCTGCTGCTTCATGCCCTGGCTCAGAGTGCGGATCCTCATCTTCGCGAACTCGCCTATCTGCGTTTGTTCCACTATCTCTTCGATATCGCGAGCATGCGGCCACATATCGCAAACCATCTTGAGGTGATCTTCCGCACACAATCCGGGATACAGCAGCGTCCCCTCACCAGGTGCATAGAAGATCATAGAACGGACCTCTCTCGCACCCGTACCCTGCACCTCATCCAGAACGATGCTCCCGTCCACGCGAGGACCCGGCAAACCTGCCATCGCACGCAGCAACGTCGTCTTTCCATGCCCGTTCGGAGCGACGAGACCGTAGACCGTACCCGGGGCAAACTCAGCGTTCACCGAATCTACGAGCACCTTCTTTCCATAAGAGATCGTCAGCGTTTGAAGGTCAATCATCGAGATCATCCCCTTTCGATCTTTGGAACACTCAGGCGCACCATCAACGGAGATACGGCGCCCAAGACCACCAGCAGAGCGCCCGATGCGCCGACGACCTCTCCAAAAGGCATCGCGTTCGTCCCTCGCCCAAGGAACCCAATCGTCCCCACCTGGGAAGCGGGATCAAACGAGGCGAATGGAGCCAGCAGCGCGACGCCCATGCCCACGCTTTCAACATGAGCGCTCAACGAACCCAACACCAAGAGAACCGCGCAAACCATTCCGGTGACAACGGGGTTGCAGCTAATCGCTGCTGTCAACGCAGCGACGACGGAAATCACGCCGTATGCCATGACCAGCAACGGAATACTGCACAACACCGCCTCCCCCACCATGGACGTTGTCGAAGCTCCCGCCCGAATGAGAGCGACGGGATACTCCGATCCACCCGCACCGTTCTTAATCACGGACACAACGACAGCGGGAACCATCGACACCAAAAGCAGCACCAAGCCAAGCAGGAGAGCCAGCGCAACAGCCGTCAGAAAACGCACATGCGCTGTTGCGGGGATCTGGAGAACCAGAAGGGAACGACACTGCAGGTGGGTGCACGCGAGCGATGTGACAACCACGGGCAACAGCAAAAATAAGGAGGGAAGCGCTGCCTGGAGATACGAAAGGAGGATTAATGGGGGCATCTTCGTACTTAACTCGTAAACCTTGGGGTCCGGCAAGCTCGCGATCGACTCAAGCAGAAGGGCGCGCGCCTCCGCACGAGAAGGAGTCTCCGGCTCGATTCCGATCGATTGCAGGAGAGTCGCATCTGCCGCGCCCAGCTCACCTCGAGCGCGCTCGTACGTCGCAAGGCTTCGAAACCCCTCCGCAGGCATAGGCGCGTACACGAAACCCGAAAGAGCATCCCGCATGTCTTCCAGGGCCGCTTTGCCCTCGACGTCCATATTCGCAGCGTTCTGCTCTAGATACCGATCTATTGAACGGAGCTCCCCATCCCTATACCGAACAGCGGAAACGTTATCAGCGTCAGGAAACATCTCGACCAGAGCCGGGGCCAGCATCGTCGTCGACATTGCAATCGCGCATACGGCGAGGGTAGGAGAACGCAGGAGCAGTTTCCCCATCGTTCTTACGTATGCAACGGCGGAGGCACAAGCGCTCGAACGAGTTGCCGTTCTCGATGCAGTGAAGGAACCTCTCTCAAGACAAATCGGGGATATCGGGCACGCGCAGCCGCTCTTTCCAGCAACGCAAAGCAGGCTAATTGCCAGCACCTCGATCCCGATTGCGCATACGAGGGCAATCGCGCCACGCTCGAAGCAAAGTCCAGGCAGATTCACTATCTGCGTTGTCGGGTACGGGCTATAGGCGCCGACGGTCAACTCAGTGTTCGCATACGTAAGGGGATTCAACAGGGCGAACTCACGTAAAGCGATGGATCTTCCGTAATACCCGGGAACCATCGTCACCCCCATCAGGGCACATACGAACACGATTCCAAGCGTAGGGTTATTGGCAATCTTCACGGCAAGGTGAACGACAAGCGAGATGAACGCTGCCACCAAGAATTGCAAGATGGCCGTCTGCGCGAACACCAGCCAAGCCGGTTTGATAACCGGAGTCGCATATTGAATGTAGCCTATCGGATAGAACGGCGAGCCCGGGCCATTCTTCACAAGCGCGGCGATTATCCCTGAAAGATTGATGGCGAGGACGGCAAGCATTGCAAAAACACTCGCCCATACGCTCGATGCAACAAGTCTACCCAGCTCGCCCATCGGTGCCTGGATGATGAGCTTTTCACGTTTGTTAAGACGCGCGGCAAGGAACGAGACGGCAACGGCCGTTGCGACCCATAGCAAGTACTCCTTCGATCCGTCATAATAGGTGTACTCTCCATCCGATATCTGCAGAAACGGAAGTAGGGGAGAGAGCGGTGCCAAGATAAGACGTCCCGCGGCAAGAGGGTACAGAAGCGCGGGCATGCTTGATGAAGAGGTATAGACACCGTCCTCCCCCGCATTCACAAGCGCATCCGCATAGGATGCTGACAATTCCTGCTCAACACGGGTTATTCCCGACTCGAGGTATTCGACCCGTCCGTCGATGCCAGCCGCGCTCCTGAAGACGGGCAGAGCACAAAGAACCATCAACGCAACAACGACAACACAGAGCGACCTGGAGGAGAGAAGCGACCTAAAGATCGCCTTCGAGATTTTGAGCATATTCATCGCCAACCTTAACCTCATCCAGTCGGAACAGAGGGGCCGAACAAAATGCTCGGCCCTTATTACTTGCCGGCAAAGTCAATTTAACATAAACTGTTAAAAAGTAGCCTGAGTTTTTTAAATTCTTCGGAGGTTATTATGAGTTCCGACAATCGCACTCCCCGGCTTCATTCCTTCCGCATCGCATGTGCGATAGCCTCTGCGACCCTTTGCGCCACCGCCATCGCACAAGTGGCGTTCTCCTTAAAGCCAGCAATCGAAGTGCTCGACAACCCTGTAATTGCAGACTCCCCCGCGTATCCAGCCCTTGCGATCTCGACATTGGTCCCTGCCGTCATCGGTATCGCTACGACCATCCTCAGCGCCGTTCTCGTGTGGACGATCAAGAGCGGAAACCCCTTCAAGAAAGGGTCTGCGACATGCTTGAAGGTGCTCGGCATTCTCTTCGTTGTTCAAGCTGCCACCAGCCTCTACGCCGGCTCACTCAAAACCTCCGTTTCGATGTTTGGCGGCGAGGGGGCCGTCGGCGCCCAAGAGATCGCTTCATCATTCGATTGGACCTCTCTGGTTCTCGGCATCGTCCTGTTCATGCTTTCCCAGCTCTTCTTGTACGCCCGAGAGCTGTACCTCGACTCCGACGAGATTGCGTAAGGAAACGCCATGCCCGTAATTGTTCGCCTCGACAAGATCATGGCCGAGCGAAAGATTTCCTCGAACGAACTTGCCGAAAGGATTGGAACCACGCCCGTGAACCTGTCCCGTATTAAAAAAGGGCATATTCGCGGCATTCGCTTCAACACACTCGAGCAGCTATGCCTCGCCCTTCGTTGCCAACCCGGAGACCTTCTCGAAGTCATGAGCGAAGAGGATGCCCGAAAGGAGTTCGGACTCGATTGGTCCGCCGAGGATTAGAGGGCGGTCGTACTCGCCCTGCACACGGGGATGCGAATCGGCGAGGTCTGCGACCTTCGGTGGTGCGATGTGGATTTCGAGACGGGCCTGATCTCGATCAGACACTCGGTGGCGTACGCGAAGGGAATGGGTTCGTTTATCAAGGACACCAAGACCCATGACGCCAGGGGTATCCCCATCGACCCGGTCGGCCTACTCCCCTTCCTGAAGGAGACCCACGAGATCGACTGCGGAAAGCTGCGCTTGCGCGGCCTTACCGGGGCGGTCGAGATCGGGGACTGCTACATCCTGTCGGAGCCGGGCGCGACCTTCGCGACGACAAGCTATATCCGCAGGGCGTTCAAGACGTTCTCGGAGACCAACGGCCTCATGGGCACCAACGACGAGCTGATCACGTTCCACGGCCTTCGCCACACGTTCGCAACGCAGTGGATCCGCCAAGGCGGCGATATCAAGGCGCTCCAATCGATCCTCGGCCACAAGGACGCCATGGCGACGCTCAACGTCTACGCCGACATCGAGCCCATCTCCAAAATCCATAACATGCTGCGCGCCACGCCGTGCCTTTGGCGCGGGCACCTCGGGCCGAGGGTCGATCCGGGTCCCATGCTCCAACAGAGGATCCAGGAGTCCATCGAGACGCTCCAGGCGTTCGGCTACGGCATCACCGAGCCGGACGACCGAAATATCGCCATACGCGACGTGAAGACGAACAGTTGGCTCTAGCTCACCGAGTACGCGGCAGTGCTGGGCCCATCCCAACTGAGGTCACGGTGGTCCGATAGGGGCGCCGCCCGCGGCATGCGCCGCGGAGCGGTATCCCCTACCGAAGGGCGGGGATGCCCTCCGCTTCCAGTTCGGAATCAGCCGTCGGAGGCGTTCGGCTGACTGCGGGAACGGCCTGTCCGCTCAATGTGTTCGGCTGAGATCGGAAATCAACCCAACACGAGCCGGACACGCGCCAGACGGCTCTTCCCCGTACGGCCTTCCCCCTTACGCTCATGTTGCAGGCATGTAACGCCGCAGCGAGCGCGCCTTTTTTGCGCCAGACAGGTACAATGATGAACACTGTACCGTAGCGGAGCGCCCCGCGCGCGCCGCAATCACGCGAAAGGGTTTCCCATGGCCGAGATCTCGTCCTCCCGTATCGTCATCACCGTCCTTGGCAAGAACCGCCCCGGCATCGTCGCCGGCGTCACCCGTGTCCTAGGCGAGGCCAACGTCGACATCCGCGACATCACGCAGTCCATTATCGAGGACATCTTCACCATGACCATGCTGGCCGATACCGCCGAGTCCAAGCTCGACTTCGCCGAGCTGCAGAAGGCGCTGGCCGAGGCCGGCGAGCTTTCGGGCGTCAACGTGTCCATCCAGCGCGAGGACGTCTTCAACTTTATGTACCGCCTGTAGCGAACAGGCCGTGCGGGAACAGGCCGGCGCATCTGCACCCAAGCACGCCGCCCCCACACGGCCCCGAGAGGAGCGCGCATGGCTTACGACGCCAAGAAAATCTACTACCGCTTCGATGACCATCTGAGCCGCCTGGTCTTGGATTATGAGGCGAGCCGCCAGATTTCGCCCGAAAGCGAAAACCTCTACCACGGCATGCCGACTAATCCGTATGACGAGGGTCTGTTCGTCGAGCATAACGTCAAGCGCGGCCTACGCAATGCCGACGGCTCGGGCGTGGTCGCGGGCCTTACCCGCATCTCGGACGTGCACGGCTACAACAAGGTCGACGGCAAAGTCGTGCCCGACCAGGGCAAGCTCACGCTTCGCGGCTACAGCATCGAGGATCTGGTCAACAATGCCCAGGCCGAGAATCGCTACGGCTACGAGGAAGTCGCCTATCTGCTTATCACGGGTTCGCTGCCCAACAAGGAAGAGCTCGACGGCTTTTGCGAGCGCCTGGGCGCCTTTAGACATCTGAGCGACGAGTACGTTAAAGAGTTCCCTATGACCACGGTGTCGTCGAGCATCATGAATGTGCTCCAGCGCGCCGTGTTGCTGCTTTACGCCTTCGACGCCGAGCCCGACGTAATTACGCCCGAGCATGAGATCGACGTCGCCATCTCCATGCTCGCCCGTCTCCCCCGCATCGCCGCCTTCGCACACATGGCCTCGGTCGCCAAGCTTCGCGGCTCCGAGGTTCATGTACCGCACCCCACACCCGGCCTCTCCACCGCCGAGACCATCCTGCAGGTGTTGCGCGGCGGCATGGCATTCACCCGCGACGAAGCCATGCTGCTCGACGTTATGCTCATGCTGCATGCCGAGCACGGCGGCGGCAACAACTCCACCTTCGCCTGCCGCGTGCTGTCCTCTTCAGCCACCGACCCGTATTCCGCCTACGCCGCGGCTATCGGCTCGCTCAAGGGTCCGCGCCACGGTGGTGCCAATGCCAAGGTCGTGTCTATGCACGAGGACATCCGCGCGCATGTCTCCAATTGGGAGGACGAGGACGAGGTCGCAGCCTACCTGGGCAAGATCCTCGACAAGCAGGCCTTCGACGGCACGGGCCTCATCTACGGCATGGGCCACGCCGTCTATACGCTCAGCGACCCGCGCGCCGAGGTCTGCCGCCGTTACGCGCGCTCGCTTGCCGCCAAGAAGGACTTGGGCGAGGAGTTCGCGCTCATCGAGCGCATCGAGCGCCTGGCCCCGCAGGTGATGCGCGACCACGGCATGACCAAGCCTATCTGCGCCAACATCGACCTATACACGGGCTTTATCTACAAGATGCTCGGCGTGCCCGAGACGCTCTTTACGCCGCTGTTCGCCGTCGCCCGTATGGCCGGCTGGTCGGCGCACCGCATGGAAGAGCTCTTCTGCGCGCATCGTATTATTCGCCCGGCATACCGTCCGGTGATCGAGCCGCTGGAGTACAAGCCGCTCGCCGATCGCTAGGACGCGGGCCGTTATAGAACCCGAGCGTGGCCAGGGCATCACCGCCCTCGGCCACGCTTTTTATGCCAGCAGAAAGGGCTGCATCAAATGATTGTATTTTCCGATATGGACGGAACGCTGCTGACGAGCGATAAGCAGATGAGCGATGCCACCTGGGCGATGCTCGACGAACTCGCTCGACGCGGGATTGAATTTGTGCCCTGCACGGGACGTCCGCTGTCGGGCGTCTTTGAGCCCATCCTCGCCCATCCCGCCGTGCACTATGCCGTCTGCGCCAACGGTGCCAGCGTCTGGCAGCTCGACGACGATGTGCCCACCGATACCTCACGTGCTACGCGCATTTTGAGCCGACCGCTCGACCGCGCCATCGCCCACCGCGTCCAGTGCATTGCCGCCGGCCATGACGTCACCTTCGATATCTTCGCGGACGGGCAGTGCTTCCTCCCCCGCTCGCTCTACACGCGCCTGGACGAATTCTGCGGCGGCGACCCCCACATCGCGGCTTCGCTCAAGCGCACACGAACACCGATCGAGATAGATATCGACAGCAAGATCGACGAAGTCGAGACGCTCGAACGCATCGCCATGTACTGGCACGACCCAGCCGATCGCGACGCCATCGCGGCGGAGCTCGACACGCTCGGAGGCATTGAGGTCACGCGTTCGTACGCCATGAATATCGAGGTCATGGGCGCGGGCACCACCAAGGGAACGGCCCTCACGTGGCTATGCGAGCACCTGGGCGAGCGTCTCGCCGACGCCTGGGCGTTCGGCGACAACATCAACGACATCCCCATGCTGCAGGCAGCGGGCCACGGCATGGCCATGATCAACGCCGAGCCCGAGGACCGCGAGGCCGCCGACGCCATCACCGAATACGATAACGACCACGACGGCGTCGCCCGCACCATCATGGCAACCCTCGCCTAGTCATCGGCTAGTCATTGGGGACGTTCTTAAACGACTAGTCGTTGGGGACACTCTTCGCGAAAAAGTTGCAAGGACTGTCCCCCACTGCCGGCGGAAAAGGAACGTCCCCAACTGCCGGATCAGGCGAGGCTCTCCAAAACGTGGCGGAGCTCCTGCTGGACGGCGTGGTCGCGGTTGCGCCCCACCACGCGATCGGCAACGGCCTTGAGCGCGGGGCGTGCATTTTCCATCGCACAACCCGTGCCGACAAAGCGAATGATCTCGTAGTCGTTCATCGAGTCGCCAAACGCCATAACCTCATCGCGCCCAATGCCATAATGCTCCGCGAGCTGTGCGATACCCGAAGCCTTCGACACGCCGGGCTGCATAGCATCGATCCACGCGTTACCCGAAGGCGCAAAAGTAAAGAGCTGACCGAGTTCGCGCTGCAGCACGTACGCACTGTCCATAACGGCACCGTCGTCGCAAAAGATACTCGCTTTGATGATATTTACGCTGGGATCGGGCAGCTCCCAAATGCGCTCGGCATTGGGAAGGTCCTTATCGACCTCACGCACGAACTTGCACTCGTCATCGAGCAGGAAGGACTTGGTTCGGTCAAAAAGCGCAAGATGCAGATTGGGAAACGTCGCGACAGCCTGGGCGAGCCTTCGAATCGCCAGGTGTGAATACACCTCACGGTCTACCATTTTGCCGTCGGCGAAGACCTGGGCGCCGTTGGCGGCGACAAAGTCCATCTTGTCGCGAACGGGCGCAAAGAACTCGCACAGGCGATCGTAGCGACGACCTGACGATGCGGCGAAATGCACGCCATGCTCGTGTAGCGCCAGAATCAGTTCGTAGGTCTCGGGAGGCACCTGGCCGTTTTCGTCAAGCAGCGTGCCGTCCATATCGGATGCAATCAGTTTAAACATAGAAAAGCTCCCTTCGGGCTTGATGGAATCGGATGTATATCCAAAATCACCGTACCCAAAGGGAGCTCAAATAAGACTCCGCGGACGCAAACGTTACAAGGACCTGGCAAATAGCTCACGCGCGCCAGAGGCCCTACGGTCGCGGCGTCAGGCGACACGCCACCCCGACGGCCAGTCGTTTAAAAACGTCCCCGATGACTAGTCGGCGTAGGTGAAGGTTGTGACGTCGAACATGCCCTCGGGGCGGATGCGGAGCGTCGGGATGACCGGCAGGGGCAGGAAGATGATGCCCATGATGGGGTCGAGCGGCGGCTCAATACCCATGGCGCGCGCCTTGACCATAAAGTCGTCGTGCTGCGCCGCAACGTCTTCGGCAGCGCCCTCGCTCATCAGGCCGCCGAGCGCCAGCGGAATGCGCGCCACGACCTCGCCGTTGCGCACCAGCACGTGGCCGCCCTGGCCCACGGCCTCAACGGCAGCCATCATATCCGCCGCATTGTCGCCCACCACGCACACGTTGTGCGAGTCGTGGCCGATCGTGGAGGCAATGGCGCCGCCCGTGATGGTAAAGCCGCGCACCCAACCACGGCCGATATGCTTGCCGACCAAGCCCAGACCCGCGGGGCCGTCGCCGTCGGCGCCCTCGGCCTGCAGCGACACGCCACGGCCATGGCGCTCAATCAGCATAATGCGGCGCAAGTCCTCGTCAGTCTCAGGACGAACCATACCCGTGATGGCCTTACCCGGCACCACGTCAATCACAGCCTCGCCCGGCTTAAAGGCATAGTCGAACACGTCGAGCGATAGCTTCGGCAGTTTAACGGAAGCACGCAGCTCATCGGCAAGGGCCGCAACCTCGGCCATCTCGGGTGCAATCTCGCCCACAAAGGTGCCGTCCTGCGCCACCAGGGCACCGGCGGCATATACGCGATGCGGAGCCTTAGCAAACGTCAGGTCATCGAGCAACAGCAGGTCAGCGCGCTTGCCCGGGGCGATTGCGCCGCGGAGCTCGTGCGGGTCGCGACAACCGTGGTCCAGACCAAACGCCTCGGCCGTAGAAAGGGACGCCATAGAGATGGCAACCACGGGGTCAATACCGGCCTCGATAGCCACGCGGCAGGCGTTGTCGATCATACCGGTCGAAAGCGCATCGGAGGGAGCACGGTCGTCAGTCGCAAAACAGCAGCGGCGGGCGCGCGCGGGATTCTCCAGCAGCATCGGGGACAAATTGGCCAGGTCGTGGCTGCACGTGCCCTCACGCAGCATCACATACATGCCGCGGGATAGCTTGTCGAGCGCCTCCTCGGGAATCGTCGACTCGTGGTCGGCGATAATGCCCGCTGCGGCATAGGCGTTGAGGTCCTTACCGGCAACGAGCGGCGCATGGCCGTCGACCTGCTTGGACGGCGTCTGGTTGGCAGCATCGATGCGAGCACAGGTCTCGGGGTCGGCCATAAAGACGCCCGGCAGGTTCATCATTTCGCCCAGGCCAAAGACATCGCCTGGATGCTCGGCAAAAAACTCCTGCATATCGGCGGCGGTAATCACGGCACCGGCCTGCTCGTCGGGCAGCGCGGGCACGCACGAAGGCATCATGTACTTGATGGAGATGGGCGCGCGGCGGCCATCCTCGATCATAAAGCGCAAGCCGTCGAGACCGGCAACATTGGCAATCTCGTGGCTGTCGGCAATGGCGGTGGTAGTACCGCGCGTCGCCGCCATGCGCGCATACTCGGCGGGACGGATGTTCGAAGACTCGATATGCAGATGCCCGTCAATAAAACCGGGAGCGAGATAGCGACCCTGGCAGTCGATGACCTCAGTTGCCTCGTAGGTGCCAGCGGCATCGTCGCGACCATCGTAGAGCACGCCGACGATCACGCCATCCTTAACGGCAACGCTACCGGGCGCCACGCGCTGGCCGTACACATCGACGATCTGCGCGTTGGCAAACAGCGTGTCGACGGGAACACGCCCCTCGGCGGCCTCGATCACAGACCTCATGACCTCAACGGACATACATACTCCTTTAACCGTAGAAAAAAGCTGCGGAGCGGACAGGCCTTCACCGCAGCAAACCAATAGCCATTGTATGCCCAAAAGAAGGCCGCCGATAACACCCCTTCCGCTTAACGGCACCGCCAAATGATCCCTCCGTCCCCAAGGGATCGTCGTAACCAAAAAAGGCCGCGGCCGGAAATCCCGGCTGCGGCCTTATTGCACTTGTGAGGTCAACTCGCTCGTTAGACCAACTTGAAGCCCTTGCGCTTGCCTACGGAGAGGGTGTCGCCCAGCTTGAGGGCGCTGGGATCGATGTTATAGCTCTTGGGAGCCACGGCCTTGCCGTTGATCTTGACGCCGCCGCCGTCGATGTCGCGACGGGCCTGACCGGCGCTCGCCGAAAGACCCAAATCCTTGAGCAGGCCGGCGAGGTAGATCTGGCCCTCGTCGTTGACGGTCAGCTCGACATGCTTCTCGGGGAAGTCGGCGAGCTGGCCCTCCTTGAATACGCGGTCGAACTCGGCCTGGGCCTCGTCGCCGGCGCCGGCGCCGTGGTAGGTGTCGCACAGGTCGCGGCCCAGAGCGCGCTTGAGCTCATAGGGATTGGCGGAACCGTCGGCCAGGGCGGCGTCGATCTTGTCGACCTCGGCCGGGGTGAGCGAGCTCGCCAGACGATAGTACTTGCCGATCATCTCGTCGGGGATGGACATGGTCTTGCCGAACATATCCTTGGGCGCGTCGGTCAGGCCGATGTAGTTACCGTAGGACTTGGACATCTTACGGACGCCATCGGTGCCCTCGAGCAGCGGCATGGTGAGCGCGATCTGCGGCTCCATGCCCATCTTCTCCATGAGCTCGCGACCAGCGAGCAGGTTGAAGAGCTGGTCGGTGCCGCCCATCTCCACGTCAGCCTTAATCATGACCGAATCGTATGCCTGCATCACGGGGTACAGGAACTCGTGCAGGGCGATCGGCGTCTGGGACTGGTAGCGCTTGGTAAAGTCATCGCGCTCGAGGATACGGGCAACGGTGAACTTGGAGCATACCTGCAGCAGGCCGGCCAGGTCCATCGAAAGGATCCAGTCACCGTTGTGCACGATGGTGGTCTTCTCGGGATCCAGGATCTTCATGGCCTGGCTCACGTAGGTCTCGGCGTTGGCCTCGATCTGCTCCTGCGAAAGCTGCGGACGCGTGGAGTTCTTGCCCGAGGGATCGCCGATCAGCGCGGTGCCGTTGCCGATGATGAGGGTGACGTTGTGGCCCAGGTCCTGGAACTGGCGCATCTTGCGCAGCGGCACGGCATGGCCCAGGTGCAGGTCGGGGCTGGTGGGGTCGACGCCGAGCTTGATGTTGAGGGGCTCGCCCTTCTCAAGCTTCTTGCGAAGGTCGGCCTCGGGAACGATCTGCGCGGCGCCCGAGGTGATGATACGCATTTGCTCGTCAACAGACAGCATTGGGTATCCTCCTTTTGCTATAGCACCCTCACCGGATACGGCGGTGCTGGAAGTCCATAAACTCTCATATGATAACAAACTGACGCGACGCGGCACCTACGACAGGAAAATCCTCGTCCTGCCGCATGCGTCAATGGCAACTGGCAAACGTGTACCGTCACGCTCGACCAGATAGCGTACCTGCCGACGGCGCAAGCAGTCGCGGCAACGGACCTGTCCCGTCGCATCGGTAGCGCAGACGCCCTCGGCGGTCAGCAGGCAGTGCTCGCACACCATAAGCTCGGGACGGTCGGCGTCGACCGGACCCCAGACGCCGGGTTCAGCAGCCAGTTCGGCAATACGCTCCGCATCATTGCCGAGCAACTCGGCCGGCAAGTACACCCGCCCCGCACCGAGTCCGCGCAGCCAGGTAAGCGTGGCCCGATTCGCGCAGAACACCGGCGCCGCCACGTCAAACGTCACGCCCAGCTCGCGAGCGATCACCACCTGTCCCAGGTTGCGGCAGACAACGCGCCCGGCACGCTGCATCAGTGAGCGGGTCCAGTCAGCGTCACACGTGCGGCACACCTCGTCAAGCACCACAACAGCGTCGGACAAATCGAGTTCTCCGCGCGGGTCGGCATCCATCAGCTGCCAAGCAAAAACCATGCGAGCGGGAACCGCGCACTCCACCAACTCCGTCGACGCACCGCCATCCACCGTAACGCCCTCAAAGGGCAGTACCTCAACGGCACGCGCAACGGGCGCAATCGCATCCGCCTCGGCCCGCATGCGCTCCAACACCGCCGCCGTCTGATCCAACACGCCGGCGCTGCGAATCAGGTACACCTCGCAGCCCGTGTCAACCTTACGCTTGCAATGCACGACGACGCGCTCCCCCGCCGCGGCATCCACCGGACAGGGCACCTGCGGCCAGCGCTTGGGCACATCGGGACGCGCGTCGGCACCCGGATAGAACCGAATCTCGAGCGTGTCACCCGCCGCCACGGCGGCATCGAGCTCAACGGTCACCTCTTCGTGGCCAACGGCCACCAGGCGTCCCACGCGCACACCTTGGTTGATCGCACGCTCAAAGCTCATAAGCTCGGCACCCGAACGTCCTCGCAGGTACGCATCGGTAAACCCACGGTTAAACGACCTTCCCAGCTCGCGCTCGAGCTCTTCCACGGCACCGGGGTCCCACGCGCCGTCGCACAGCATATCGAGTGCCCGGCGCCACACCCGCACCACGTTGAATACGTAATCAGGGTTCTTCATGCGCCCCTCGATCTTGAGCGACGCCACGCCGGCATCTACAAGCTCGGGCAGATGCGCAATACCCAGATAGTCACGCGGGCACAGCAGGCGATCTCCCTCGACGGCGACAACGCTCTGTCCAGCCTCGTCCACCAGGTCGTACGCCAAACGGCACGGCTGCGTGCAGTCGCCGCGCATCGCCGAGCGCCCACGCCGCAGGGCCGAGAACTCGCACGCCCCCGAATAGCCGATGCAAATCGCACCGTGGCAGAATACCTCGATGGGCACGCCCGTGGCACATAGCGCCGCAATCTCGTCGACCGTCAGCTCGCGTGCCGTCGTCACGCGCTCGACCCCAAGCTCATCGGCGGCAAGCCGCACGGCGCTCTCGCTATGAGCGCCCGCCTGCGTGGACAGGTGAATCTCGACCCCGGGAATCGCCGCGCGCAGCGCGCAGGCCAACCCGGCATCGGCGACAATCAGAGCATCGGCGCCCAACTCCAGTGCATGAGCTCCCAACGCCACCGCGTCGGACAACTCATCGTCAAACACGAACACGTTGAGCGTTACGTACACACGCACGCCATGGGCATGCGCCACGGCGCAGCCGCGCGCAAACTCGTCATCCGTAAAGCCATGGGCGCTCACACGGGCGTTAAAGCCGCCCAACCCCGCATAGATGGCATCGGCACCCGCGGCGATGGCCGCAAGCATCTGGTCGAGTCCGCCCGCCGGCGCCAGCAGCTCGGGCAGCGCCGCACCGGCAGCATCCAATCCAGTCTCGTATTGTCCGCTCGGCCCCATCGTCCGAATCGCCATCGACATACTCCTTACCAAGGTATGCATTCACTCTGAAAAATGCCGTCTTCCAGCATACACGAGGCCTCGCGCGCCCCGTTTGGTTTATCGTGTAATAACTTATGTCCATCCTGCCCCGACGGCACATCCACCGTCCGGCACGACATACCTGGAGGTCAATATATGGGTCCTCGCCAACGACAGGGACGCAGCCGTTCAAAGACGCATGCTCTGCCCATAATCCTGCTCTCGTTTTTGGGCTTTTTGCTTATCGCGGGCGTGGCGTTTGGCATCGGCATGGTCGGCAACGTCAACCGCTGGCTGTCCGATCTGCCCGACTACACCGACGCCAACGCGTATCTGGTGAGCGAGCCCACCGAGATCGTCGACTGCAACGGCAACAAGATTGCGAGCTTCTACACGCAAAACCGCAAGTCCATCACCAAGGACGAGGTCTCCCCCTACGTGCTGCAGGGCACCGTTGACGTCGAGGACGAGCGCTTCTACGAGCACGGCGGTATCGACCTGTGGGGTATCGCGCGTGCTGCGGTGGCAACCCTCGGCGGCGGGCACGAAGGCGCCTCGACTATCACCCAGCAGCTGGTGCGCAACACCATCCTGCAGGAGGAGCAGTTCGACTCGACCATCGAGCGTAAGGTGCGCGAGGCCTACATCGCCGTCAAGATGGAGGACATGTACTCCAAAGACGAGATCCTCATGATGTACCTCAACACCATCTACTACGGTCACGGCGCCTACGGCATCGAGGCCGCAGCCGAAACCTATCTGTCCAAGAGCGCCGCCGACCTCACCCTGAGCGAGGCCGCACTGCTCATCGGCCTTCCCAACTCGCCCTCGCAGTACGACCCCACGGTCAACCCCGACCTGGCGCTGTCCCGTCGCAACAAGGTCCTTGACAACATGTTGCGCCTGGGCCACATCACGCAGGAGGAGCATGATGCCGCACAGGCCGAGCCCATCACCCTCAACGTGACCGAGATTTCGGGCAGCGGCGTCGACGTATACTCACAGCCCTACTTTGTCGCCTATGTTAAGCAGCTGCTGGAGCAGGAGTTCTCGACCGACGTGCTCTTTAAGGGCGGCCTGACCGTCAAGACCACCATCGACCCCACGATGCAGCAGGTGGCAGAGAATGCCGTCCGAGAGCAGCTCGACACGCTCTCGCTCGACGGCCTGGACATGGGCATGGTCGTCGTCGACCCCAAGACCGGCTACATCAAGTGCATGGTGGGCGGCTACGACTACAACGCCGACGAGAACCACGTAAACCATGCCACGGCCAAGCGTCCCGTCGGCTCCACCTTTAAGGCCTTTACGCTGGCAACTGCCATCCAAAACGGCATGAACCCCAACGTCACCCTCAACTGCAACTCGCCGCTCAAGGCCAAGGGCACCACGACCGAGGTCCAAAACTACGCCAACCATAGCTATGGCAACATCACGCTTAAGCAGGCGACGGCATACTCCTCCAACACCGGCTACATCCAGGTGGCGGAAGCCGTCGGCAACAGCAAGATCATCTCGCTCGTCAAAAAGCTCGGCATCGATCCCGCCAAGGACAACATCGAGGACGTTCCCGTCATGACCCTCGGCACCGGCTCGATCTCGCCGCTCGAGATGGCCGCCGCCTACGCGACGTTTGCCAACGGCGGCTACTATCGCCAGCCGATCGCCATCACCGAGATTGACTCTCGTACCGGTTCGGTGCTGTACCAGCACACCGACAATCCCTCACAGGTGCTTACCGAGGGCGAGGCCGCCGCGGTCACCGATGTTCTGTCCGGCGTCATGCAGGGCGGCGGTACGGGTGCTGCCGGTGCCCTGAGCGTCAACCAGCCCTATGCCGGCAAAACGGGCACCACCGACAACACCACCAACCTGTGGTTCTGCGGCTATACCCCGCAGCTGGCGTGCGCCCTGTGGACCGGCTATTCCGCGGGCGAGATCCCCATCCAAAAATACGGCACAGACCTGCTGGGCGACAGCACCAACCTGCCTGTCTTTAAGCGGTTTATGAACACCGTTCTGACCGGTACCGAGCGCGAGGAGTTTGCGACCGGAACGGCGCCCACCTATAAGAACAACAGCGTCTGGAAGTTCTACGGCACCAACAACACCAAGAAGACGGAGAACGACGACAAGGACAAGGACAAGGACGAGAACGAGGACGAAGAGGAAACCACCACTACAACGACTACCACGACGACCACGACCACCGAGACCACGGGCGGCGACACCACCGGCGGCACCGGTACGACCGGTGGCTCGACGGGCGGCTCCACCGGTGGTTCGACCGGCGGCGATGGCGGCACGCCTACGCCCACGCCCACGCCCACTCCCGACCCCTCGCCCACGCCTGACGATACGGTCGGCTAGAAATCATCCGGCCATAAGCAACAAGGCCCCCGAACAGCTTATTCAACTGCTCGGGGGCCTTTTAGTTTAAAGCGACCTGGCAGGCGGTCTTTATACCGGCAAACAAAAAGGGGGTACCGACCCTCGTCGATACCCCCTTACAGGCAACTATGTCAGCGCGCGCAGGGCCGAGCGCACGACCCGCACGCCTACTTGCGAGAATTGCTCAGCTTATTGATCAGCGCCTCGAGACGCTCGCCGTCCTCGGCCGTCTGGGCAATAACCAAAATCGTATCGTTGCCGGCAAGCGAGCCAAGCACATCGGGCAGCTCTGCCGCATCAACAGCGGCGGCGATGCCGGAAGCCGTGCCAGGCTGAGCCTTAATCATAACCAGATTATCGGTGCGCAGAACGCCCGTTACGAGCTCGGAAACCATACGCTGCAGGTGCAGGTCCTCTGCCAGAACATAGATGCCCTCAGGGAGCTTACGCAGCCCCATATCGGCAATATCGCGAGAGACAGTCGCCTGCGTGCAATCAAAGCCCATAGCGCGGAGCTCATCGACCAGCACGCGCTGCGTGCGGACGTCCTTATTGCGCACAATATCTCTAATGGCATCCTGGCGCCCATTGCGTTTTTTAGCCATACAAACCCTCTCTCCAAAAGATGGCGGAGACAATCAATCAGTGATTGAATAGTTTAACGCTATTTGAAGGCTTTTGTGTATAAGAACGCATTTCGAAACAATTCTATGCAAATTTGTTTCGAAATGAGCCGTTTAGGAGGTTTTTGCGCCCGTCCGGTTAAGAAAAGCTGCCAGATGCGTACACATCACGCAGCGCGCGGGCTTGGCGCTGGCGATCGGCCCAAACAACAGACCAAGTCCCCGATGGTTATCCTTGAGCGCGGCGACCATCTGACGGGTTCGAGGCGCCTCGAGCATATCACGCATGCGGGCGGAACGCTCGATTGACGACACTCCATGCGGGCTCAGACACAAGTTCTCGATGCAGGCGACCAGTCCGGCAAAGTAGAACTTTTGGCTTGCCAGCTTGAGCCGACCACCGCTATCTGCTTCCGAGAGTGAGTCCGCAAGCTCGTCGAGCGCTCGAGTGTCATCGGATATTCTGGCATACATGGTGGGATCAAAGGCATCTGTAAGCTTAGGTGCCACCGCGTGGAAACAAGCGTCGCCGCAGCCGGACACGAATCGTGCCTGCGAGAGCGCATAAGCCATAAACTCAACCGTACGGTACGCCTTGCCACGCGACAGGCATGCTTCAAACAGCGGACGGCTATACATCACGCCAGAGGTCTGAGCGACTAGGCCGCCCAAAATCAACTGAGGCAGCCCGGCCACCATCGAAGATTTGCCATCAATGGAAATATGAGTAGCATCCAAGACGCGCGAATGACGCTCGCGATGCGCATCGTATCGATCGAGCGACACCGAGGGGAGCACAATGTCTGCCGCAGTATCGCACGCGATATCGACCATCTTGGAAAGGGCCTGCGGAGCAAACCACTCATCGGCGTTCATGGCGATGATGTGAGAGCCGCGCGAGGCATCAAAACCGGCACGAAGACAAGCGCCGCGCTTCGCGTCCTCGACATCAATCAAATCAATATGGATGTCCCTGTCGGCAGCAACTTGAAGCGAATGGCGCACACCGGGCGCAGCATCGCGGCAGACAACGACAATCTGCAAATCATAGAGGTCTTGGTTCTGGATACTCTCGAGCGCACGCATCGCATAGCTGGGCGAACCTTCTACTACAAGGATCACCGAAAGTCGCGGATGCGAGCCACGTCGAACCAAGTTATCCGTCCTCTCGACAGCAATGAATCAAACTGTCGTTCATGGTACACCCCGGCAATAAAAGCAATGAGACACCGGTTGCACTGCACGCCAAGAACAGATGTTGCACACGCGCAGCCCACAGATGACAGGTGCCGACGAACGGCGCGTCGAGCCCTCCCCTAGTCGAGCACGACAAGCTCGGCGGGATCGTAATCCACGCCCATAAACGTAAGGCCGCAGGCAGGAGCCGTGGGGCCCGCAGCGGTACGATCGCAAGCATCGATGACCTCGCGCATCCACTCGGGTTCACGGCGATGCATGCCAATCTCGACAAGCGTGCCCACGATCGTGCGGACCATCGAATGCAGAAACGCATTGCCCTCGATGGTAAACGTCAGGATGTCCTCGCCAAACGCAACCTCATGGCCAAACTCGGCACGCATCACGCAGCGGTGCGTGGGCTTGCCCACGGCAGACGCCACCTTGCAAAAGCTCTTGAAGTCCTGCTCGCCCAGCAGCGCGGGACAGGCCGCAGACATCGCCTCAACATCCAATGGGTAGCGATGCCACCACACCGCACCGCGCGAAAGCACAGGGCGCGCGTCGCGATCGGCAATACGGTACGTATACGTACGGGAACGCGCGTCAAAACGTGCAGAAAAGCCTTTACGGGCCCTGTAAACCTCGTTTATGGCGATATCTTTGGGCAGCAGGGCATCCATGGCCCTCAGCCACCTACGGCGCGTACACGCGAGCTCAGCGTCCGTTACGGGCACACTAATGTACTGCGCCACCGCATGCACGCCGGCATCGGTGCGCCCTGCGCACGTCAGGTCGATCGGACGGCGCAGGAGCGTCTCGATAGCGCGGCGCAGCTCGCCCGCAACCGTCGTCTGGCCAGGCTGCTCGGCAAAGCCGCTATAGGACGAGCCATCGTAGGCCACGCGGAAAACGAGCGTGGCATCGAGCTCAGGAATCGAATTGAAATCAGACGGCGCGGTCATGGGCGCTCCCTACAAACAAGCAACGGTATTGCGACAAAAAAAGAGGGGTACGCGAACGTACCCCTCGAATATAGCCTATGCAGACGGAATGTCTACTCAGCGGTCTCCTCAGCAGGAGCCTCCTCCACGGCCTCGACCTTCTTGGGAGCAGCGGCCTTCTTGGGGGCCGGAGCAGCCTTCTTGGCCTTAGGCGTGCAAGGCTCGGTGACGAGCTCCATGATAACGATGGGAGCGTTGTCGCCCTTACGGTTACCGAGCTTCATGATGCGGGTGTAACCGCCGTTGCGGTCCTGCCACATACCCTGAGCAGCCTTGTCGAAGATCTCGGCAACGAGCTGCTTATCGCCGAGCTTGGCGATAGCCAGACGACGAGAGTGCAGGTCGCCCTTCTTGGCCCAGGTGATGATCGGATCGACGACCGAACGCAGCGCCTTAGCGCGAGTCTCGGTGGTCTTGATGCGGTCGTTCTCGAAGAGGGCCTTAGCAAGGCTCTTCTTCATGGCCTTGGTGTGGCTCGCATCGGTGCCGAGCTTCAGGCCCTTCTTAACGTTGTGACGCATGGTCTAGTTTCTCCTCAAATATGCGAAGCATTAAGCCTTCAGGCTCAGGCCCATGGACTCAAGCTTGTCCTTCACTTCCTCGATCGACTTAACACCGAAGTTACGGATGTTGAGCAGATCGTTCTCCGAGAACTCAACGAGCTGACGGACCGAGTGAATGCTGGCGCGCTTAAGGCAGTTGTAGGAACGGACGGAAAGGTCCAGATCCTCGATCTGCTTGTCCAGCTCGGCGTTGTCGTTGGTGACCTCGGGAGCGAAGATCGAAGCCTCCTCCTCGACCTCGGGGGTCTCGGCAAGGTTCATAAAGGCGGCCATATGCTGGTTGATGATATTGGCAGCCTGGACCACGGCGTCGCGCGGGGCGATGGAGCCGTTGGTCTCGATCTCGAGGACAAGGCGGTCGTAGTCGGTGTGCTGACCGACACGGCAAGCCTCAACGAGCTTGGCGCAACGGGAAACCGGCGAGTACAGCGAGTCGACGTGGATCACACCGATGGGATCGTTGTCGCGCTTGTTTGCCTCGCCAGAAACATAGCCGCGGCCATAGCCGATGCGCATGCTCATGGTGAGATGGCCACCCTCGGTGAGCGTAGCAATGTGCTGCTCGGGGTTGACCAGCTCAAACTCGGACGGAATAAAGAAGTCCGCACCGGTGACCTCGCAGGGGCCGTCAACCGAGATGGTGGCGGTCGCCTCGTCGGTCGTGCCGAGAGCCCTGAAGACAAGACCCTTGACATTCAGGACGATGTCGGTGACATCCTCGACCATGTTAGGGATGGTCATGAACTCGTGCTGCGCACCATCGATCTGAATAGCCTCGACGGCGGCACCCTCGAGCGAGGACAGAAGAACGCGACGAAGGGAGTTACCCAGCGTATCGCCGTAACCACGCTCGAGCGGCTCGACGGAGACACGAGCAGACGTCTCGTTGATCTCTTCGACCTGAACCTGAGGCCTAATGAATTCTGACATGTATTACCTCCAGCCTCAGCAGCCCGGATGGACTACTTAGAGTAGAGCTCGACGATGAGCTGCTCGTTGATATCACCGCTGATCTGCTCACGCGTCGGCAGAGCGAGCACGTTACCAGACAGCTTCTCGATATCGACCTCGAGCCAGCCAGGGACCTCAAAGCGCTCGGAGGAAATCAGGGCCTCCTTGATGGGGAGGAGGTCACGGAACTTCTCGCCGACAGCGACGACGTCGCCGGCCTTGACGCGGTAGGACGGGATGTCCACGCGCTTGCCGTTCACGGTGAAGTGACCGTGACGGACGGACTGACGAGCCTCTTTGCGGGTGCGGGCGAAGCCAAGACGGAAGACGACGTTGTCGAGGCGAGACTCAAGGATGATCATGAGGTTCTCACCGGTGACGCCGTTCATCTTGCGGGCCTTGTTGAAGTAGCCGTGGAACTGCTTCTCCAGAACGCCATAGATGAACTTGACCTTCTGCTTCTCGCGCAGCTGCATGCCGTACTCAGATTCCTTGCGACGGCGCTTGGGCTGACGGATAGATTCCTTCTTGCTGCTGTAACCGAGCTCAGCGGGATCGATCCCGAGCTGACGGCAGCGCTTAAGAACAGGAGTCCTGTCGATTGCCATATTGATACGATCCTTTCAGTTACACGCGGCGACGCTTCTTGGGGCGGCAGCCGTTGTGCGGAATGGGGGTCTTGTCCTGGATGCTCGAGACCTCGAGGCCAGCAGCCTGGAGGGAGCGGATGGCGGTCTCACGACCGGAGCCGGGGCCCTTGACGAAGACGGAAACCTTCTTCATACCGTGCTCCATGGCCTGCTTGGCAGCAGCCTCGGCAGCCATCTGGGCAGCGAACGGCGTGGACTTACGGGAGCCCTTGAAGCCCACCTGGCCAGCCGACTTCCAGGAAATGACGTTGCCCTGGGGATCGGTGATCGAAACGATCGTGTTGTTGAACGTAGAACGAATGTGAGCCTGGCCCACGGAAATGTTCTTACGGTCCGCGCGCTTCAGACGGGCAGCGCGAACGTTCTTCTTAGCAGTAGCCATCTATCTAGCGCTCCTTATTTCTTCTTCTTAGCACCGATCTGACGCTTCGGGCCCTTGCGGGTACGAGCGTTAGTGTGGGTGCGCTGGCCGCGGACCGGGAGGCCCTTGCGGTGACGAAGGCCGCGGTTGCAGCCGATGTCCATAAGGCGCTTGACGTTCTGGTTGCGCTCACGGCGGAGGTCGCCCTCAACCATGATCTGGTTCTTATCGATATAATCGCGGATGGCGTTAACCTCATCCTCGGTGAGGTCCTTAACGCGCGTATCCACGTTAACGTTGCACTCGACGCAGATCTTCGTCGCAGTGGTGCGGCCGATGCCGTAAATGTAGGTCAGACCGATCTCAACGCGCTTCTCACGCGGGAGGTCGACACCATTAATACGGGCCAACGTAGTCTCCTCTCTTAACCCTGACGCTGCTTATGACGGGGGTTCTCGCAAATGACGAGGACCTTGCCATGGCGCCTAATGATTTTGCACTTATCGCACATCTTCTTGACCGAAGGACGTACCTTCATCGTTCTTCCTTTCGGTAGCGCTCAAACTACTTCCCTACTATCTACTCGCCCAGCCGCAGGCGTTTAAAACTATGGCTGGTCTTCACACACAATCCGACCGTAGGTTGAGCTAAGCCTACAGCCGGAAATGGAGTGCGTGTATGCGTGCCGCTATTTATAGCGATAGGTGATGCGGCCGCGGGTCAGGTCGTACGGGGAAAGCTCCACGACAACCCTGTCACCGGGGAGAATGCGGATGTAATTCATTCGGATCTTGCCAGAAATGTTGCACAGAACCGAATGACCGTTCTCGAGCTCGACCTTAAACATGGCATTAGGCAGCGGTTCCTTTACCGTACCCTCGAGCTCAATTGCGTCTTCCTTCTTCACAAGCAATCATCTTTCTCTAGAAAACGACAGCGATTGAGTATTCTACAACACGTATGCACGCATCGTAATAACTTCGTAATGGCTCCACAACTAAGTGGAACTTGTTACATTTCTCCGCCCCGCAAGGAACACCAGGCACCTTGCGCATCCGTGGTGAGAATCACCGGACCGTCATTGGTAATGGCGACGGTGTTCTCGTAGTGCGCGGCGGGCAGGTGGTCGTTGGTCGTAACAATCCAACCGTCGGAGCCCGTGCTCACATGGTTGGAACCCATCGTAACCATCGGCTCAATGGCAATGACCATGCCGGCCTGGAGGCGAACGCCCCTCCCCTTCTTTCCATAGTTAGGAACGTTGGGGTCCTCGTGCATCACGCGACCAATGCCATGGCCCACATAATCACGAAGTACGCCGTAACCGTGAGACTCGGCGAGGGACTGAACGGCATAACCGACGTCCCCGATATGGTTACCGGGAACAGCCTGCTCGATGGCAGCCTTAAGGCAATCGCGCGTGACCTCGCACAAAGCCTTGGCTTCGGGCGTGGGGGTGCCGACGAAAAACGTCCAAGCGTTATCGCCGACCCAACCGTCGACAACGGCTCCCGTATCGATGGAGATGATATCGCCATCGCGCAGGATCATGTCGGGGTTGGGAATACCGTGGACCACGGCATCGTTGATCGATGCACAAATGGTCCCCGGGAACCCGCCGTAACCCTTAAAGGCCGGGGTGCCGCCATGCATGCGGATAATCTGCTCCGCGAGCTGATCGAGCTCAAAAGTCGAAACGCCGGGGCGCACCATGGCTCCAACGTGGCGGAGCGCCATCTTAGATAGCGCTCCTGCCTTCTTCATCTGCTCGATTTGCGTTGCAGACTTAATCTTGATCATAGACCGAGAGCCTCTTTGACATCCCCGTACACGGTCTCGCGAGCCTGGTCACCGTTGACCGACTTGAGCAGACCCTGGCCACGATAGTAGTCGACGAGCGGACTCGTGGACTTCTCGTAGACGTCGAGACGGTTCTTGATGGTCTCGGGCTTGTCGTCGTCGCGCTGATACATCTCGCCTGCGCACTTGGGGCAGGTAGCATCGGCAGCGGTGCCGGTGTAACCGCAGGCGCGGCAGGTGCGACGCGAAGACAGACGATCGATAATGACCTCGGGGGCCACATCGACCAGAAGGGCACAGTCGATCTCGCGACCCATGGCGGAAAGCTCGGAATCGAGCGTCACAGCCTGGGCGGTGTTGCGCGGGAAGCCGTCGAGGATGAAGCCCTGTTGGGCGTCATCGGCGGCAAGGCGCTCCTTGACAAGGTCGATCACGAGCTGGTCGGGAACGAGCTCGCCAGCGTCCATGTACTTCTTAGCCTGAATACCAAGCTCGGTGCCACCCTTGACGGCAGCACGCAGCAGGTCGCCCGTGGAAATATGGGCGACGCCAAACTCGGCGACGAGCTCCTGTGCGACGGTGCCCTTACCGGCACCCGGAGCTCCGAGCAATACGAGGTTCATGAGCAATCCTCCTCTAGCCTATTTAAAGAATCCATCGTAATCATACATCTTGATCTGGCCTTCGAGCTTATCGACCGTGTCGAGCACGACGCCGACCATGATGAGGATGGACGTGCCGCCAAATGCCTGGATCAGATGGTTACCCGTGAAGGAGAAGATGATCGAAGGCACGATGGCGATGAGCGCCAAAAAGACAGCGCTGGGAAGCGTAATCTTGTTGAGCGCGTTCTTGATGTAGGCCGCGGTAGCCCTACCCGGACGCACGCCCGGAATAAAGCCGCCCTGCTTCTTAAGGTTGTCGGCCGTGTCATCGGGGTTAAACACCATGGAGGTGTAGAAGTACGCGAAGAACACGATGAGGACAACATTAAGCACCCAGTTGAGCCAACCGGTCGAAAGCGCAGAGGCAACTGCCTGGATCCAGCCGATGCCGGGGAAGAACACGGCAATCTGAGCCGGGAAGTACAGCAGCGCCGAAGCGAAGATAATCGGCACGACACCCGCGGTGTTGACCTTGATGGGCAGGTAGGTGGTCTGGCCACCCATCATGCGACGGCCCACGACGCGTTTGGCGTAGGAGACCGGGATGCGGCGCTGGCCGCGCTCAAGGAAAACAATCAGCGGGATAACCAGCAGGATGATGGCGCAGATGATCACCATGGTGATGATGCCACCGGCATTGCCCTCGGTGCTGGAGAAGATAGCCTGCGGCAGACCGGCCATGATGTTCGCAAAGATGATCAGCGACATGCCATTGCCGATACCGCGCTGGGTGATGAGCTCACCAATCCACATGATCAGCATGGCGCCCGCAGTGAGCGTACCGACGATCATGAGGTCGAAGATGATCTCGGGAGCGCCGGCGCCATTAAAGCTGATGCCGAAGCTCTTAAAGAGGAAGAGGTAACCCACGGAGTTGAGGATTGCCAGAGCCAAGGTGAGGTAACGCGAATACTGCGTAATCTTGGTCTGACCGACCTCGCCCTCGCGGGCAAGCTCATGCAGGGAAGGCACGACGGCCTGGAGCATCTGGAGGATGATCGAGCTGGTGATGTAAGGCATGATGCCCAGCGAAAACACCGACACATAGCTCAAAGCGCCGCCAGAGAAAAGATTCAGGAGGGCCATAGCACCTGCGGCGACCGAATTGTTATCGGTCGAGAAAAGGCCCAGCATCCCCTGGAAGGGAATGCCGGGCACAGGAACGTGCGCACCAATGCGGTACACGACGAGCATAGCTATGGTAAAAAGAATCTTTTCGCGCAATTCTTTGATGCGGAAAGCATTCTTAAGACCATTTAGCACGGCAGCTCGACCTTTCCGCCGGCGGCCTCGATCTTGGCCTGCGCAGAAGCACTGACCTTGTCGACCTTGACCGTGAACTTCTTGGTGAGCTCACCATTGCCGAGCACCTTGACGGGCTCGAACTCGCTCTTGGTGATGCGAGCGGCCTTAAGAGCGGCACCGTCGATCACAGCGCCGTCCTCGAACTTGCGCTCGAGACGCTCAACGTTAACAGCGGTGTACTCGATACGACGGGGGTTGCGGAAGCCCGGAAGCTTGGGCAGGCGCATAGCCAGCGGAGTCTGGCCACCCTCGAAGCCGGCACCCTTGGTGCCACCAGAGCGAGAGCCCTGGCCCTTCTGACCGCGGCCAGAAGTGGTGCCGTGACCCGAAGAATTGCCACGGCCGACGCGCTTGCGGTTCTTGGTGGAACCGGGCGCGGGAGTAAGATCGTGAAGCTGCATTTGCTACTCCTCTACAATCTCGACAAGGTGCTTGACCTTGAAGATCATGCCGCGGACGGACTCGTTGTCAGCAATCTCGCGAACCTCGCGGATCCTGTGGAGACCGAGGGCACGGACAGTACGGACCTGGTCCTGCTTGCAACCGTTGGTGCTGCGGACCTGCTTGATCTTGATGGTGTCAGCCATGCTTAGTTCTCCTTACCGACGAACATCTCGGAGACCGTCAGGCCACGGCGAGCCGCGACGTCCTCAGGGCTGGAGAGCTCCTTGAGGCCCTCGACGGCAGCCTTGATGATGTTGAGGCCGTTGTCGGTACCGAGGGACTTGGACAGGACGTTCTTGATGCCAGCAAGCTCAAAGAGGGGACGCACAGCGCCGCCGGCGATAACGCCGGTACCCTCGACAGCGGGCTTGATGATGATGCGGCCGGCACCAAAGTGACCGAGAACCTCGTGCGGAATGGTACCCTGATCGGTCACCGGCACGTGGAACATGTTCTTCTTGGCATCGAGAGACGCCTTGGAGATGGCCATGGGCACCTCAGCGGACTTGCCCATGCCAACGCCGACGTTGCCCTTGCCGTCGCCAACGACGACGAGAGCGACGAGGCTCATGCGACGACCGCCCTTGACGGTCTTCGACACGCGGTTGATGTAAACGACGCGCTCCTCGAACTCGGAGGCCTCGCGCTGCTGCTTCTGATTACGAGCCATGTGCTACATACCTCCTAGAACTCGAGACCGGCGGCACGAGCACCGTCGGCGAGGGCCTTGACGCGGCCATGGTAGATACGGCCACCGCGATCGAAGGCGACCTTGGTGATGCCGGCCTCGATGGCGCGCTTGCCAACGAGCTGACCGACCTTCTCCGCAGCCTCCTTGTTCGAGGTGTGGGTGCCCTTGAACTCGGCCTCGAGGGTCGAGGCAGAGACGAGCGTCAGGCTGGAACCCTTGCTGTCGTCGATGATCTGGGCATAGATGTTGGCGTTAGTACGGGTCACGCGAAGACGCGGACGCTCGGAGGTACCCGAGACCTTGCCGCGAACACGACGCTGACGACGCTTGAGGCCTTCCAGCTTCGCCTTATGCTTGTTCATACGTAAACTCCTAAAAAGGTTGATCTTGCCAGCACCTGACGGGGTGCTGGTCTTATGCGAGTGAGTCGGTTACGACTACTTGGCGGCCTTACCCAGCTTGCGGCGGATGTGCTCGCCAACGTAGTGGATACCCTTGCCCTTGTAAGGCTCGGGAGGACGATGGCCGCGGATCTCAGCGGCGATCTGACCGACCTGCTGCTTGTTGATACCCTTGACGTTCACGTGGGTGTTGTCAGGAACCTCGAAGGTGATGCCCTCGGGAGCCTCGACGATCACGGGGTGCGAGAAGCCCAGGGAGAACTCGAGGTTCTTGCCCTTCTGCTGCACGCGGTAACCGACGCCGGCGAGCTCGAGCTTCTTCTCGAAGCCCTCGGAAACGCCAACAACCATGTTGTGGATGAGGGCACGGGTGAGGCCGTGGCGGGCACGGGTCTCACGCTCGTCGTCGGGACGGGAAACGGTGAGGACGTTGTCCTCGACGTTGATAGCGAGCTTCTCAAAGACATCGAGCTCGAGCTGGCCCTTGGGGCCCTTGACGACAACGTTGTTGCCGTTGACTGCCACTTCGACTCCGGCGGGAATCTGGACAGGCTTATTACCGATACGAGACACGGTGATCTCCTTTCCTTCTACCTACCGAGCGAATTACCAGACGTAAGCGATGATCTCGCCGCCGACGTTGTGCTTGCGAGCATCGCGGTCGGTCATGACGCCATGGCTGGTGGAAATAATGGCGGTACCAAGGCCACCGCGGACGCGGGGCATGTCGGCAACGCCGGTGTACTTACGCAGGCCCGGCTTGGAAATGCGGCGGATGCCGTTGATGACCTTAGCCTTCTTGGGACCATACTTAAGCGTGATGTGCAGAGTCTTCTGGGGAACGGTGTCCTCGACATCGTAGCCCTCGATGTAGCCCTCCTCGTGCAGAACACGAGCGATCTCGACGAGCTTCTTGCTGCTCGGCATGGAGACCGTGGCCTTGTTCACAGAGTTAGCGTTACGGATGCGCGTAAGCATATCTGCGATCGGGTCTGTAAGGTTCATACAGATTCTCCTTCGTTCTTGATGAACACGTGCTCTTGGTTCTTCGCCGCCCTTAACGGCAAAGCCTTTTTAGCGCGTTTTCCCTGTTCCAAACTGATGCTTGAAACGCCGGTAGTGACTTACCAGCTGGCCTTCTTAACGCCGGGAAGCTCGCCCTTGAGTGCAAGCTCGCGGAAGCAGACACGGCACAGGCCGAACTTGCGGTACACAGAGTGCGGACGGCCGCAGCGCTGGCAGCGCGTGTACTCACGAGTAGAGAACTTCTGCTTGCGATTGCACTTGACGATCATCGATGTCTTAGCCACTTATATCCTCCTCACATAGAGTATTGTTCGCCCCAAGCGCCGCCCCCTTGTGGGAACGGCGCTTATAGGGCAGGTGAACCTATTTCTTGAACGGGAAACCGAAGGCGTCCAGAAGGGCCTTGGCCTCCTCATCGGTGTTGGCGGTGGTCACGAAAGTGATGTCCATACCACGCTGGTGATCGACGGAGTCGAAGTCGATCTCGGGGAAGATGAGCTGCTCGGTGACGCCCATGGAGAAGTTACCACGGCCGTCGAAGCTCTTGGCGGAGATGCCGCGGAAGTCGCGGATACGGGGGATCGCGACGGAGGTCAGACGATCGAAGAACTCCCACATACGGTCGCCACGCAGGGTAACCTTGCAGCCGATCGGCATACCAGCGCGCAGGCGGAAGGTAGCGATGGACTTGCGGGCACGGGTGATCATCGGCTGCTGGCCGGTGATGGCGCGCAGGTCGCGCACGGCACCGTCGATGGCCTTGGAATCGGTAGCGGCCTCGCCGACACCCATGTTCACGACGATCTTCTCAAACTTGGGGATCATCATGACGTTCTCGTACTGGAACTTGTCCTGAAGCTGCTGCTTGACCTCGTTGTTGTACTTGGTCTTCAGACGCGGCACATACTTCTCTTCTGCCATTGTTCACTCCTTCTTGGGGTTTTAAGCACGGGGCGTGGCCACGATGGGTTGTCCTCGTGCCTCCTGGCTGCATCCGCGCCGCTCATGGCATTTCGCGGTTTGGACTCGACGCAGCAGGAGCCGACAAAACAATCGGTACTATACGCGCATCGGGAGCGTATTTCCAGAAAAACCTCGTCTGCCTGCACAACTCCACAACTCCCCCGCACAAATGGGTCCCAAAAAGCAGTTGCGGTGAAATAGTTCCTGGCTGACCGCCCGTCAGGCTTATCTAGGAACTATTTCACCGCAACTTATTGATGGGGATGCGACTAGCGCTTGCGGGGGACGAGCTTGGTGCGGCGCAGGTGGATCATCTCGGCGGCAATGGAGATAGCGATCTCTTCGGGATCCTCGGCCTCGATGGCAACGCCGATCGGCAGGTGCAGCTCGTCGATCTGGTCCTGCGTAAAGCCCTCCTGCTCCAGGCGGGCGCGCACAAAGGCCGTCTTGCGACGCGAGCCCAGGCAGCCCAGATAGGCGGGTTTGGCACGCATGGCCTGAATCACCACGTCGATATCGGACTTGTGACCCGCCGTGGCGACGACCACCAGGTCGCGCGGGCCGATGGGGCACTGCTTGCTCAGGCTCTTGTAGTCGACCAGACGACGGTCGTAGACACCGGGCACCCAATCGGGGGTCAGCGTGCCGGGGCGGTCGTCGCACGCCACGACGGCAAAGCCCGCCGCCGTAAGCACCCGCGCCGTCGCGGCGCCCACGTGGCCGCAGCCAAAGATATAGGTCAGGCCCTCGGGGCAGAGCGTCTCGATGTGCGCCGCGGGAATCTCAGAGGCCGCGTTGGTGTAGGTGACCTTACTCCCCTCCTCCACCAGCGAAAGCCCGGGGCAGCCCGCAATGGTGCGGCGCGATTCCTCGCCATGGTACTCGGCCACATCGCCCTCGAGCGCGCTCGCGATAAACGGTTCAAAGTCGATGACGAAGTCGCCGATGCGCCGATAGGCCAAGACGTCGGCAACCGACTGGAGCAACGGTACCTTGGTCGCGTCCAGGTGCAGATAGCACAGGCAGATGGCTCCGCCGCAGATCATGCCGGTATCGGAGTTCTCGCCGCCCATGGTGTAGCGGACCAGACGCGACTGTCCCGCGCTCAGGAGTTCGCGCGCCTCATCCAGCGCAAAGAGCTCAATCTTGCCGCCGCCGATAGTGCCCGCCTGGCTGCCGTCGGCAAAGACGGCCATCCATGCGCCCACACCGCGCGGTGACGACCCCGCCGTGCCGGCCACGACCGCCAGCTCGCACGTCTCGCCAGCACGCAGGGCGGCAAGCGCCGCATTCACAACATCGAGCTTTTCCATTGCCGCCTTCTATCCTCTAAAGATATCGGTGAGCATAGCGAGTGCCTCGAGCACGCCGCCGCCGACCGACGTCGCCTTGTCCGAAATGTAGTTGATATAGCTGGCATCGCCGCGCGGATCGACATCGGCGCATTTAAAGCCCTCAGTCACCTGCACGCCGTTCGCCAAAAGCCCGCGCAGGCAGCCATCGATCTGTGTGCACATGGGCGTATCGTCCGCGTAGCCAATCACGTCTCCGGCGCTCACGATGTCGCCGATTGCGCGGTCGGACCGAAACACGCCGGCGGCGGGGCTGTGGATAACGCGCTCCTTGCCATAGCCGGCGATCACGCCCGGCACGCCCGTGTTGGGCTGGGGCGAGCCCTGGGTAATGACACGGCCCAAAAAATGCCCGCGCATGGTCTCGACCACGGCGTCGCAATCGACCGGCGCGGTAAAGCCCGGCCCCACGGCGATGACGGTAGGCGCCATGTCGCGCGTGGTGCCCAGGTTGCGCTTGGCCAGAATCGCGTCGACCACAGCCGCGGGTTTAAGCTCATCGAGCATCTTGGCCTGAGGGTCCACCACGACGGCAACATCCCCCGCTTGGGTAATCTCGAGCGCCTCTGCCGGCGTCTGCGCCAAGCGAGCGCGAATGCCCTCGACCTGGACCTCGCCCAGGCGAATAGCCTCGCAAAAACTGATTGTGCGGCGGATGCACGTGGGAACCGCGATATCGGCCATAACGACCGACACGCCGGCGCGCACCAAGCGAGCGGCGACACCCGTGGCGATATCGCCGGCGCCGCGAACATAAACGAGCATTCCCGGGGCACCTCCCTGTGCTACGGTTTGAGCAGAGCAAAAGCGGTTCGACCGCTACTCTGATGATTATTTATTATCACAGTATTATACGGCGGTGAACAGATGGAAACGGTTAGCGGCAATCTTGCCTCGGCGCTCAGGATCGAGCCGGGCATTACCGCGATTATCGGCAGCGGCGGCAAGTCGACGTTGCTCAAAACGCTGGGTCTTGAGCTCATGCGCGCTGGCGGCCGCGTGCTCCTCTGCACCACCACGCATATGCTTCCCGTTGCCGGCGTGCCATGGGACGGGTCGAATCGTCGCCTGGACGCCGCGCCTTGGAAGCCGGGCGCCTCGCATGTCCTCGGTTGCACCTGCGAGGCATGCGCGGGCATGAGCCGCGGAAGTATCTGCCAGGCGGGTGTTTTGGACCCGGAGACAGGCAAGCTCTCCGCCCCCGCCGAGCCACTCGGCGGGCTGGCACAGCGCTTTGACTATGTGTTGGCCGAGGCAGACGGTAGCAAGCGACTCCCGCTCAAGGCGCATGCCGCCTGGGAGCCGGTAATTCCCGCCGGCACGGCAAACGTTGTCTGGGTCGTCGGCGCCTCGGGACTCAGCAAGCCCATCAACGAAGCCGTCCACCGCCCCGAGCTCTTTTGCGAGCGTTGCGGCTGCGAGCTCACCGACATCGCCACGCCCGAGCGCGTCGCCCAGGTGCTCAATGCCGAGATGCGGGCGATGGAACTCAGCACCGCACGCGTCATGCTCAACCAAGTCGACACGCTCAACGACCCCACGATGGCCGACCGCTTCGAGGCAGCCCTCGGCCGCCCCCTCATCGCCACCAGCCTCAAGTAGCCGGCCCCATCTCGTCAGTTGCGGTGAAATACGGACTGTTTGGCCGCCAAACGGCCGCAAACAGTCCGTATTTCACCGCAACTGCGGAGGGGAATCCGGTGATCTTCCTGCTAGCGGGGAACGTAGCGGCCGGGTTGGGCTCCGGTGGGCTCGCCATCGCGCGCCACCAGCACACCGTTGACGTAGACGGCCTTGGCGCGGCCATGTGCCTCAAAGCCCTCGAGCGGCGTGTAGTCCACGGCCTGATGCTGTGTCGCCGCGCGAATGGTCCAGCACGCCTGGGGATCCCACACGCACACGTCGGCATCGGAGCCCTCGGCAAGACAGCCCTTGCGCGGATACATGCCAAAGACGCGCGCCGGGTTCTCGCTCATCAAGCGGCAGAGGTCCTCGGGGCCCAGCTGGCCCTCAAAGCTCGTGGCGATCGCGACGGGACGATGCTCCACGCCGGGCCCGCCGTTGGGAATCGCGCGGAAATCGTCGCGCCCGCGGTCCTTTTGCCCGTGCAGGTTAAAGCTGCAATGATCGGTTGCAATAGTATCGATCTCGCCGGCCACAAGCGCCTCGCGCAACGCGGCACGGTCACCGGCATGGCGCAGCGGCGGGCTCATCACATACTTGGCACCCGCAAAGCCGTCCTCGCCCTGCTCCAGATAGCAGGTGTCGTCGAGCATCAGATACTGGGGGCAGGTCTCGACATAGATATTCTTCTGCCCGCGCGCTTTGGCAGCACGGATGGCCTCGAGCCCCAGCTTGGTCGAAAGGTGCACCACGTTGACCGGAGCGTCCCCGGCCAAGTGCGCCAGATACAGCAGGCGGCTCACGGCCTCACCCTCGCACACGTCCGGACGGCTGAGCGCATGTCCCTCGGGCCCATGAATCCCCTGCTCGTACACGCGCTTCTGCAGCTCGTTCACGAGCGTGCCGTTCTCGCAATGCACGCACAGGATACCGCCCACGCGCTTGAGCTCCTCCAGCACCTCGAGCGTCTCGGCATCATCCAAGCGCAGGTGGTCATAGGCAAAGTAGGTCTTAAACGACGACACGCCCGCCTCGCGCATGGCCGAAAGATCGGCGCGGTTGCGCTCATTCCACTCGGCGAGTGCCATATGAAAGGCGTAGTTGGCGGTGCAGGTGCCGTCGGCGCGATGATGCCACTCGGCCAAGGCATCGGGCATGGTCACGCCGCGATCGGCCGTCGCGTAGTCCACGATGGTCGTCGTACCGCCGCAGGCAGCCGCGCGCGTGCCGGTCTCAAAGCTATCGGCTGTCCAATCCATGCCGGTCCAGCACTGCATGTGCGTGTGGCCGTCGATAAAGCCGGGGAACACCCAACAGTCCGTGGCGTCCTGGACGGTATCGCCCTCGGCCGGCTCAATCGCTGCGGCGATCCGCACGATCTTGTCGCCCTCCATGGCAAGGTCGGCGCGGCGAAGCCCCTGGGGCGTCACGAGCGCGCCGTTTTTGATGATGATCATAATTGCTCCTTATTGATTGATGCAGTTGGCCACGCGATCAAAATACGAGCAGGCGGCAATATGCTCTGTTATGCAGCGCTGTCCCTTGACGGTATCGACGTCCCACAGCTCGTAGGCACGCGCCTCGACCAGCACCACGTCGGTACGGTCCTTGAGGATCGAGCCCCCGCCGTCCTTGCCCTCAAGACGTATGAGCGCATCGAACAGTTCCGCCGGAAAGAGCACCGGACTCGAAGGCTCACCGTTGCACGCAAGACGTACCGGATGCTTGCGGCCACGCTCATCAAACGTGCGAACCATGGCCTCAAAAGAATCCGAACTCACGAGCGGCTGGTCGCCCGGCAAAAAGAGGCAACCTTTCCAGTTGCGTTCGACTCCCCATGAAAGGCCCGCACGGACGCTTTCGCTGCGCAGCTCGCCATCGTGCAGCACGCACGGGCAATGCTTGTCCTCGCAAATCTGGGCGACCTCGGGCCAACGCGTCGAAACCACGACGTCAAAGCCCCGGGGAACCGAATCGATGGTCCGGGCAATCAGCGGCTCGCCATAGATATCGGCAAGCATCTTGTTAGAGCCAAACCGCTTGCCCTCGCCCGAAGCCATAATGACGCATCCAAGTTTCATGGTGATACCTCCCCTGAAACCATCGTACCCATAACTCGCGCCGCGGGCATCCACATCGAAAGCGCTTATCCCGCACGCCCGCGATGCAAAAAGGGGGCACCCCGCCGGTTGGCAGAGCGCCCCCTTTACATAGCTTACCTCAGCCCAGCTTTAGGCCTGGAACCAACGGGCGGTGTTGCGCTCGTCGAGGGCCTTGAGGGTAGCGGCGGGATCGGCAACCTTCTGCAGGAACATCATGGCAGCGATGGCGTACGGCTTGTAGCTGGCCTCCTTGTACATGCCCACGCGGTGCATGTCGAAGACGTCGGCGTTGACCTCGCCGTGCTCGCAGGAGACACCGGAAATATCGGCGGGCAGCGGATGCATAAAGATGGTGTCCTGGCCGTTGGCAGTCTTCTCCATGAGCTCGGTCGTGGAGCACCAATCCTGATGCGTAGCGTTCTGAGCGAGCAGCTCCTTCTCGAGCGCAGCGATGCCGGCGTCGTCGCCCTCGGCGTACAGGTTGGTACGCTTCTCCATGGCGGCAAACGGAGCCCAGCTCTTGGGGATCACGATGTCGGCGCCCTCGAAGGCCTCGGCCATGGTGCTGACCTGCTTAAAGGTGGTGCCGGACTCGGCGGCATAGCCGCGGGCGCGCTCGACGACCTCGGGCATGAGATCGTAGCCCTCGGGGTGAGCCAGGGTGACGTCCATGCCAAAGCGGGGCAGCAGGCTGATCAGCGACTGCGGGCAGGACAGCGGCTTGCCGTAAGAGGGCGAATAGGCCCAGGTGACGGCAACCTTCTTGCCCTTGAGGTTCTCGAGGCCGCCAAACTCGTTGATGAGGTAGAGCATGTCAGCAGAGGACTGCGTGGGATGGTCGGAATCGGACTGCAGGGAGATGAGCGTGGGACGGTGATCCAGAACGCCGTCCTCGTAAGCCTGCTGGACAGACTCGGAGACCTCGGCCATGTAGGCGTCGCCCTTGCCGATGTACATGTCGTCGCGGATGCCGATGACGTCGGCCATGAAGGAAATCATGGTAGCGGTCTCACGGACGGTCTCGCCGTGAGCGATCTGGGACTTCTTCTCGTCCAGGTCCTGCAGCTCAAGGCCGAGCAGGTTGGCAGCCTTAGAGAAGGAGAAGCGCGTACGGGTGGAGTTGTCGCGGAACAGGGAGACGGCCAGGCCGGAGTCGAAGATCTTGGACGAAACGTTGTTCTCACGCAGCTCGCGCAGGGCGTCGGCGACGATGTAGAGCGCCTTGAGCTCATCGGTGGTCTTGTCCCAGGTGTGCAGGAAGTCGCTGCCGTACATACCCTTAAAATCGAGGCCGTTCAGCTGCTCGACGAGCTCGGTAAACTTGGCGTCCATGTAAATGTCCTTTCTAAAGGTGAAACGATCGCAATGAGTAGATGCGCTCCGGCATGCGCGTGTGGCTAGAACATGCAGAGCGCTATGACGAGGACCCGCCACCGTCGAGGAAGCATGGGAGATAACGACCGCGGGCCCCAAGTCAACAGGAGGCGCCGGGGGCATAAACTGCCCCCGGTTCAACAAGATCGAGGAATGGGACTAGTCGATCTTGTTGTTGGTCAGACCGGCGCGGAACACGGTGGCATCGCCATCGGCCTGGCTCGGATCGTAGAGGTTCAGGGCAGCCACGTACATGGCGGCAGCGGTGACCAGGTCGTCCTTGTAGGTGACCTCGTTGGGAGCGTGTGCCTGAGACTCGGCACCCGGGCCAAAGCCCACGCAGGGGATGCCATAGCGGCCCTGGATGGAGACGCAGTTCGTGGAGAAGGTCCACTTGTCGCACAGCGGACGACCGGTGCGCTTGTCCATGCTGGGCTCGCAGCCGATGCGCTCGTCACCGAACATGGCCTTGTGGGCGTCGACGAGGGCCTTGACGTGCGGAGCGGTCTCCTTGTTGATCCACGTGGGGAAGTAAGCCTCGGTCTCGTAGACCTCGCCGGTCCAGGACGGACGGTCGTACATGTACATGGAGACCTTCACGTCGTCGCCGTACTTCTTGGCGGCCGGCAGGTTACGGATCTCGTCCAGGCAGGACTCCCAGGTCTCACCGGCGGTCATGCGACGGTCGATGGAGATGGCGCAGGAGTCAGCGACAGCGCAGCGGCTGGGGCTGGTGTAGAAGATCTGGCTGACGGTGCAGGTGCCGCGGCCCAGGAAGCGGGCGTCCTCGAAGTGCTCGGGGTTGTACTTGGGGTCGAGCATCTTGACGAGGCCCTTGATGTCGGTCGACTCGTCGCAGCCGTTGTTGTTGAGAGCGCGGACGTCGGCGATGATGTCGGCCATCTTGTAGATGGCGTTGTCGCCGCGGTCGGGAGCGGAGCCGTGGCAGGAGGTGCCGTGAACGTCGACGCGGATCTCCATGCGGCCGCGGTGACCGCGATAGATGCCACCGTCGGTGGGCTCGGTGGAAATGACGAACTCGGGCTTAATGCCGTCCTTGTTGTAGATGTACTGCCAGCACATGCCGTCGCAGTCCTCTTCCTGGACGGTACCGACGACCATGATCTTGTAGCCCTCGGGGATGAGGCCCATGTCCTTCATCATCTTGGCAGCGTAGGTAGCAGAAGCCATGCCACCCTCCTGGTCGGAGCCGCCGCGGCCGTAGATGATCTCGTCGGTCTCGTAGCCCTCATAGGGATCGGCATCCCAGTTATCGATGTTGCCGATGCCGACGGTGTCGATGTGGGAGTCGATGGCGATGATCTTGTCGCCCTCGCCCATAAAGCCCATAACGTTGCCCAGGCCGTCGACCTTGACCTCGTCATAGCCAAGGCTCTCCATCTCGGCCTTGATGCAGGCGACAACCTCGCCCTCCTCGCAAGACTCAGAGGGATGGCTAATCATTGCGCGAAGAAAACGCGTCATATCAGCACGATGAGACTCCGCAGCAGCCTTGATAGCGTCGAAATCGAGTTCTTTAGCCATTGTTCATAACCTTTCAAACGAAGGAATCTACCTGTGAGGTGGCGGAGCGATACCTATTTACTCCGCCCCAACGATTAGCAAGTGGGATATTCGCCTTCCCAAACAATGCGGCGATACTGGTCGGGATCGGTGTCGCCCTCGGTGGAGAAGCAGAGCACGGAGCTCGTCTTGTCCAGGCCGATGAGTTCCTTGAGCTCGGCGTACTCGGGATCGAGCATGAGAGTCTCGACCAGGCCGGTGGTCACAGCGCCGGACTCGCCGGAGATGACGCGCGGGTCGCCCTTCTCGGGAGCGCCCAGGGTGCGCATGCCGCGAGCGGTGACCCAGTCGGGGCAGGACACGAAGGCGGTGGCGTGGTTGCGCAGGATATCCCAACCCAGGATGTTGGGCTCGCCGCAGCACAGACCGGCCATGATGGAGGGCATGTCGCCGTCCACGATGCGCGGATCGCCGTCGCCGGCGGCAGCGCCCTTGTACAGGCAGGCGGCCGGAGCGCACTCGACCACGACGAAGGTGGGCGGGTTATCGGGATACAGGTTGGTGAAGTAGCCCACCACGGCGCCGGCGAGCGAACCCACGCCAGCCTGGACAAACACGTGCGTCGGGCGGTTGATGGCCATCTCGCGCAGCTGCTCGGCAGCCTCGGAAGCCATGGTGCCGTAGCCCTCCATGATCCAAGACGGGATCTTCTCGTAGCCCTCCCAGGCGGTGTCCTGAACGATGACGCCGCGCTCGCAGGCGTCGGCCTCGGCGGCGGCCATGCGCACGCACTCGTCGTAGTTGACCTCTTCGATGGTCACCGTTGCGCCCTCGGCGGCGATGTTATCGAAGCGGGGCTTGGTGGAACCCTTGGGCATGTGAACGACGGCCTTCTGGCCCAGCTTGTTGGCAGCCCATGCCACGCCGCGGCCATGATTGCCGTCGGTAGCGGTAAAGAAGGTGGCCTGGCCAAAGTCCTTGGCAAGCTGATCGGAGGTCAGGTAATCGAAGGTGCACTCGGCAACGTCCTTGCCGGTCTCGTCGGCAATGTAGTTGGCCATGGCAAACGATCCGCCCAGAACCTTAAAGGCGTTGAGGCCAAAGCGATAGCTCTCGTCCTTAACGCACAGGTTGGACAGACCCAAGCGCGCAGCCTGACCGTCCAGGCGGGCAAGCGGGGTGACGGTATATTGAGGGAACGACTGGTGGAAGGCGCGGGCCTTCTTCACGTGGTCGAGGCTCATGATTCCCAAGTGCTTGTCATCGCTCTTGGGCATCGTGTTGCCCGCCCACTGGATCTTATCGGCCATACGGTGAACTCCTTAAGTCCTCTCTTGCCGGCCCCCGCATACGCGTTTCAGCCCATTCCCATTCATGCGACTGAACTTTTATGTGGATGCCAAACAAAAAGTTTGTTAGCACTGTTCTATCACACTTTTTGATTGGCAAACCTAACAAATTGTTTGTTGCCGTAATCGGTACTTTTTCGCCGCCGAACGGTCATGAATTGCCTTGTTGATGGATTTGTTTGCGAACAGATGTGGTTTATGGCAAAGTGTGCCCAAACTAATTTTTAGGAAGGCACCCATGACCCCCGCACAGATTGAGTTTTACAAGCGCCTCGCACACGGCCTGGCGCTCCAATTTGGCCCCAACTGCGAAGTCGTCGTCCACGATCTGGAGACCGAGGACGTGGACCACTCCATCGTAGTGATCGAAAACGGCCACGTCAGCGGGCGCAAACTGGGTGACGGCCCCAGCCATATTGTGTTTGAGTCCATGCACGAGGGCAGCACCGACGTACACGACCGCGAGCCGTACCTCACTAAAACCACCGATGGCAAGCTGCTCAAGTCCTCGACCATCTTTATCCGCAACGACGAAGGCAAGCCCGTCGGCATTTTGGGCATCAACTTTGACATTACGCTTATGAAGGCTTTTGAGCGCTCGCTCGACGCTTTCACCGGCACCGGCGGCACGGGCTATACCGAGCCCGAGCCCATTACCAAGAACATCGGCGACCTGCTCGAGGACCTGCTGCACGAGTGCGAGCAGTTTGTGGGCAAGCCCGCGGCACTCATGACCAAAGACGAGCGCATTCGTGCCATTGGCTACCTCGACCGTCGCGGTGCCTTCCTCATTTCCAAGTCGAGCGAGCGCGCCTGCGAGTTCTTTGGCATCTCCAAGTACAGCTTCTATAGCTACCTCAATGAGGCCAAGGCGGCGGCCGGCGACAAGTAGGCACTCGCCTGGATTGCCCCTCCCCTTTTGGGCGCGAGTTCTGGAAAGCACGAATCCAAGACCGAGCAGCTTGGGAAGTTCCATATAATCGATGTCATTAGTATTTCGAAAGGATGGAACAGAATGGCGTTGAGCAAGGCATCATGCACCGGTCGCGGATTGATTCCGGCAATTGGTGGACATGTGCACCGCATGTTCGATGAGAGTGAAGACGACCTGTTTTCGCTGAGCCTTGACGATGTGATGGATGATCGCCCGTGGACCGCCGACGAACTCATGGGCGGCGGCGCTCGCCCGTCAAGCCCCAATCCCGCACTTGCGCCCAAGTCCGCACCTGCGCCGACTCCTGCGCAGTCGCCTGTTTCGACGCCCGCGCCTACGCCCGCACCCACTTCGGCGCCCACGCCCGCTCCCCGCCCCGCAAGCGACCCGTCCGAGACGGCGGCATTTCTCGCTGCAGCGACGCAGGGCAAATCGGCCGACAGCACCGTTATGTACAGCGCCCAGCAGTTGCCTGTTCCTGCGGCACGCAAGCCTCCGGTCGCAAGGCTCGATGAGCCCGTTGCCCATCAGGTTGCCTACGATTCCTGGGCTGCAGCCGATCTGGATGAGACCTCTACCGGCATGCCGGCGCTCGACGTTCCAGTTAACCCGCTTTTTGCCGCCAACACGAGCGCCGCAGACTATGAGGGCGGCACGGCATATTCCGATTATTCCGATGGCTATGCTGACAACGGTCGCATCGAGACCGAGGATTATGGCACCGCATCGAGCGATTATCTCAACGATTCGTACGCTGCCACGCCCGCACCGGAATATGGCCCGGAGGCCGCGTCCGCGCCGGCGTATACCAAAAGCACGGGCGAAGAGCGCTTCGCCGATTATTACGCCGAGGAAAAGGCGCTGCGTTTCTCGGAATTTCCGCAGGCAGTCAAGGTTGCCTTTATCGCCATTATCATTGCCCTGCTCGGCGTCATTGCGTTTGAGGGATTCCAGCTGTTCCGCGGCCCCACCCAAGCGGAGTCGGAGACCCAGCAAAAAGAGGACGATAACCAGTACCTGGACATCAACACCCTCAAGGGCGACCCCAACGACGGAGACGACGAGTAGCGAGGGCTGAAGGCAGCCGCAGGATCCCGCATCCAGCATCGGCTTCTAAGTGCTGTTTTGTCATCCAACTACACTTTTCCGAAGTTTTAAGGTGCCTATTTCGACACTTTTCCGTACTTTTACACGGCTGATTTCGACACTTTTCCGGATGAAAGCCGAATAATCACTTGGGAAACCAACGCCATCCGCGCGTCATTTCGCGGATGGCGCTGGTTTCTGTCCGTACACGTTGATAGACTCCATCGTGCCTGCAAGGAGCGGGCGCGTTTTATCCAGAGTCGGGGTAGAGAGTTGGCTCCACGATCCCGACGCCAACCGGCCAAGAGGCACGGTGGCCCTGCCAACATCGATGAAAGGAGTCCGTATGGACAATTTCTCCGTGCGCAGCGAGCGCAACTTCCACAACCTGGCAGCCAAGCCAAAACAAATGCATCTTCTGGATAAGCCAAATGGCTACGCCTCGGCCATGGTCAAGAGCAGCCTCTCCCACCAGATGCGCTTTACGGTACAGAAGCTCGAGGAAGAGCTCTGTGCTGTTGGCAATCCACATGTGTTGCAGATCAAGCTGCTCGGAGACGACTCGCGTGAGCCGTCCAGCTGGAAGCTCTTCGCCGACGGCGTGTGCGTTGCGGACGGATCTGGCACCTTTGCCCGTGAGTGCTTCTGCGAGGGAGCCGAGGTGTTCCTGGATCTGTGTCGCGATGCCGTCGAGACTGTCGAACTGCGCCAGTGGAGCCAGAGGGAGTATGAGCTGTTGAGTGCGGCCCGCGGGATTGCTATGGCGTAAGCGAGAGATCTCAGCAGTGTCACTAACGAGCAGAATCGATTTTTGCAATCAAGTCGTTCGCCCATGCCACGGCATCATCGACAGTCGGCAAAACGTTAAGTCCTTCCGCCTGGGAGAAATACAGTGAGTCCCAGCCCACTCCCCTCGAGATCATTGGAGGCCACTCCTGCTCCGCACGATACGCAAAGAGTCTGATACAGACCTCTCGAGTTTTTAGGTAATCAATTTCCCCGTTGGAAATTGCAATCTGGAGATCTATCAGATCATGGGCGCGCTCGCTGCCGGGGCCGCTCGCAGCATGAAGTTTCTGGGCAATCTGATGCTCGAGCCTCATGCACGGAACCGGCCCCGGTTCGGGAAACCCGAGACCTTTCAATATTGCCGCAGCTTCAGGCGAGGAAACCATATCGGGATCGTCGGCGTCGCCGATTTCGTTATGACCGACCTCAAGCGGCAGCGTCATCCACGATTTACCATTGTAGGCAATCTTGATTTCGAACGGACGCATGACGTAAGCAGTTGGAATTCCCTTCGGAGATGCGGGCTCCCTCGGAACAATGGCACCCGAGAATCCGTTCCAGCCCATAGTGAGCGAATCTTCAAGCTTCGTCATGTAATCGTTCAGTGAGGATGCCCTGGCGGTATCGAGGTCGCGCGAGAACCGCGTGGCATCCTTCCCAAAGCGAATCTTCAGGGCATTTCCACCCTTTGCGGCTCCATCGGGTAGCATTTGTCCAACAACAACGGCCGCAATGAGCCTTTTAACGCGGCCCGGTTCTTCGCCCAAATCAGTGCAGAGTCGGTCTATCGCTATGTCAAGGTTACGTCTGCTGGTTGGCTTCTTGACTTCCTTCACGACAGCTCCTTCATCAGTCTCTCATGCTCATTGGAGGTAATAAGGCCCTCGGCTTGAGCGTGCTTGGTTGCCTCGATGAGGCGTTCGGTCATAACGGACCCCTTACAAGCCTCAATCGCATCGGCAACGCATTGAGAAGGGATTCCTTCATAGAACGTCGTTTTCGCATTCTCTGGAGCGGGCACTGTTTTTACCCAAGCTGGCAGTTTGCGGCGAATACGCTTTGGTGTTGCCACGGTCACGGCACGAGGATCAACAAGTGCAAGTGCGTGCATAGACAGCACTGATTCGCCCCACAGGAAACCCTCGTCACCAACAAGAGCCACTGCCTCCGCAAAGACGTCCCGGGGCGTCGGAACCCATTGGGTGAGCTTGTACACCCCATGTCCTCGGCGCATCAATTTCCCAGTGGCACACCATCGGCTCAGTTCTCCGGTGGTTACGCCAATCTCGCGTGCCTGCGCAGCAGTCACGATGCCGTAGCCATCTGCCGCCAGTTCGAATATTTCATCAAAGTGTTTCATGTCAAAAGGCTAACACTTTTGTATGTCTTTTGACATAGACATGGTCTTAATTAAGCATTAGAGATCTATTTAAATTCGTATAGCATTGCAATCGCCCTCTCTGAATTCGAAGTCCGCGCCGACAGCATGCGGAAGTAAAAAGTACCGGCAAGAACGATATCGAATGAAATCGCTCCCGCTGGCATATATCTTACCATATAAACGAACACGTGTTCGTTCTCATCAATTATCGATTTATCACACGCCTGCTTTAGCCGCTGCCCGCGCGAATCGTCTAGCCGATAGCTCTTCACCGACAGCGCGTGCATCGCAAGCGGCTCGGGCATCTTTGCCCGCGAGTGCTTCTGCGAGGGAGCCGAGGTGTTCCTGGACCTGTGCCGCGACGCCGCGCGCGCGGCCGAGCTGCGCCAGTGGAGCCAGAGGGAGTGCGAGCTGTTGAGTGCCACGCGTAGGATTGCGGGGTGCAGACGAAAGCAATTTAGAATAAGCATTCATATGCAGTCATCGAGTTCCTCCGCTGAAGCGCACTGCGAATAGTAACCTTGCCGCCGGCAATGGGCTTGTTGGCAAATCTGCACCGCTGAAGAAGGTAGTAAGACCCCCAAACAGAAGGGGGCTGCACATCTGCAGCCCCCTTTAATCCGACCGATTGCCAACCAGTCTATTCGGCATCCTTAAACTGAACTTCGTACTTCTCGCCCATCCGCTCACCAATTCCAGTGACGTACCGGCTCAAGAGAGTTTTAGCTCTTTCACGGGCGCTGCTCATCAATGCTGAATTGCCCTCGGCACTTTTTACCATTTCATTTTGGGCTTCTTCAAGCGCAGCAGACTGATCAACTGTCGTAATAGGAGTTAGCAGTCCGGTATCGCTATAGATATCAGAAAAGGTGCTCTCGTCGGCTTGGGGCTGACCAAGGACCTGCGCATTAGGGAGCGTGATAGTTACGACATTGTTCTCATCCGGCTTACTGACATCTACCTTGGAGACGTCAACGCCCAGTTGCACCGTTCCGTCATACTCGAACCACGCTTTCTTGTATCCCACGTTTATCCCAAACAACATATTGGTGCCGTCGTTATAGATTTCCGCGACGTTATGGAATCTGCACTCGACGGTAGCAAGCTCGGCAATCTTCGTATAACCCGAAAAATCAGGCTCTTCGTCTTTTTTGGCGCAACCCGAAAGCCCAGTAAGTGACAGCGCCGCCACGAGGGCAAAGCATACCAACCATGGTTTACGCATTGGAGTCAGCCTCCCCCTTGTAATCGGCCAACGGTTTGAAATCAAGCTTGTACTCATCCTCGATAAGCGGCAGCGTCAGCGCCTTTACGGTATCCCGCAAGCTCGCGTCCGCCTGTTTTTTGATCTCCTTTTTATCGACTTCATCTGCGGCATCTTTGCGACAAAGTGGCAGAACATCTTTCATATCTGCAGTTGCGTTTTCGGGAAGATAGCCAAACTTACTATTGTCGAGCTGTGGCTCGCTCACCTGCGCTTTGGGGAGATAGGCGGTAACGGTCTTATTCTCTTCGTCAATGTCAAACTGGATGTCGCTCATCGTATACGATGCACGAATGTGAGCCTCGTATTTAACGCGATAGTCCACGCGATCCATCCAGAGGAACCTGCCGTGCTTCTCGACGATGCCGTGGTAGGTGTAATCAACCGTAGAAAGACTGTCGATATCTACAGCAGACTTAAGATCCGATGTCGTGAGGTACTGAGTTTCGTGGTTATCGGTTATCCAAGGAAGGACACCGCCAAAAAACTGGCAAGGGCCACCACTATGACCACGACCAAAACAATCTTTACTTTGGTCGATAGCTTTCCAAAATGCTTGGCAACCTTCTTACCCCACTTGTCATTCGCCTCGACCGCTTCTTTTCGAGGCGCTTCCACACGCTCATCATGCCCGGAGGTACATTCGGACTGAATGCCCCTCTCATGTTTGCTATGTTCCAAAACAAGCCTCACTCATACCGTTGAGTAGTAATCTGCTGGTAGAATTCTATCAGCAGTTATTGAACTCATTTCTTCCAGTTCGGCAGGAGGCAAAATGAAGCGGTTGTATGCGGTTTTGGCAGTTGTAATCGCGTTGGTGGTCTTTATTCTTCTCGCCAGCAGCATCGGCATTATCAGCATCAGGCTTTAGCTCGCCATCAAATACCTCGCACCCATCCCTCGGCAGATTCAGTCTCAGCCTTCAAACTAGGCAACCACAACGGCATGCACAACGTCTGCGGGCTCACCGATCCCGATGAGCCCGCTTTCCGCAATCTGGTTGCCAAAAGCTCCACATTAATGATTGCCCGCATCGACATTGCAATCGATGTACGGTCAGGGAGTGTTGATAAAAAGTGACTAAACGCTTGACGTGTGAGGATGTAAAAGCCTGCATCCCAAATAAGGTGGGATCAAGCGTGTGCGTCGGCTTCTTGGCAAGCAGAGCAATGGGCGTACAAGATGTTATGCGAGAAATAGCGATGACAGAGGTGCGCAAATAAGGTCGTGGATAGCAGCTCTCAATGGTCCCAAATTGCAACTAGCTTAAGGACGCATTGAAAAACATAGCTGCACGGATGCAGTCAGGACCACAGTGAAACCCGATACCATGACTACCAAACCACAGCAGGCTCAGCACTAGTTGACAGTCCCCTTTTTAATGTGACACTCGATGCCGTGATCAAAACAAAAATCACGGACTTCCCTTGCACTATCACGATAGAAGCGGGCGCAGTCGTCGTAGGAGCTTGTTAGCCTGTCATAGTGCGTCCTGCCAAAAACAATTTTATCGACAAAAGAGATCTTGCGCAGCAGCGCATCCAAATCTTGCTCGCAGATATTTGGAGTCGGATATGGCTCCATGCTAACCCAAGTCTTACAGCCAGCCTTATGGAGAGACTCGAGAGCGGCAAGCCTGACTGAGTATGCCGCTGCACCGGGTTCCATCCTTTTCCGATTGTCCTCATCAAGTGACACCAAGGTAATTCCATAGGTGTTCAACGCCGCATTAGGCAACGCCGCAAGTTCAACGGGAAGCTCTCCTTTCGTTAGAATGCTGCACGGCTTACCGTACTCGTTAATGAGCTCAATTGCACCCAAGCTCATACTGCCAACTTCTGGATATCCGAGCATAAAAGGATCGGTTGTAAAGCACAGTTGAACCTGTTTTATCTCATCACAATAACGCGGCAACTCTTTGCGCAGCAGATCCAAAGTGTTGTCGACAAGGCTCGGCCGCCGCCATTCCTCGTATGTTTTGACACGCCCAAAACGTTTTGCCATTAAATATGCATAGCATGGAAAATTGCATCCATGCGAACAGCCTTGCACATGATTCATCGCCCAATCGCCATATTCAACTTTTGTACGGTAGAGCATACTTTTTCGATATATGTGCCCAAGTTGTTCCATTGTTCTTTAATTCTCTTCTCGCTAAACTTCCTCACACCAAAGATACGACCGACCTAAGCACTCATCTTGCTCGATAAACCTCGTCTTTGAGCGCAAAGCTCTTTTTTGGCTTTCCTTTCAAAGTGAACTTGACCGCACGCTCAAGAACACCTTCCTCAATCATTGGGCCCACATAGGTCTTCAAAATAGTATTGCTTCTGTCAAAGACTCCGCACTCGGAAATCAACGTGGCAGCAATATCGCCCATTTTCATGTTTTGGTGAACGGGCATATGCTGGACAAAATCACTGGCCTTGGCCGCAATTACGGCAGTCTCAACATTGCGACCATCAACATCCACCGCAAACAATCCCAACTGCTTGCATTGCCGGTCGAGGTTGCGCTTAATCATGTTATCGTTCATCAGAACGCAACCGTCTGGGCTATTGGTCATATGGATCATTCTATATTTGACGAGCCCACCGACATTAACGCGTTTACTCATATCTTTGATAGGCATATTCGTTACATACTTATAGTAAGAACGCGCGTTGTTGCAAAAGAGTTCCGAGAGCGCATGTTCAGCCTGCCAAGCGTCGATCTCTCCAGCCTTATAACGAACGACCACTTCTTTCCAGTTACCACTTCCGATGCAGGCATTCAGACGTTCAACCCAAACGCTGGCTTTCGTGAGCTCATTAAAGTCGTCTTCCGGCAGTTCAACTTCATTTGGAAGTGACAGTGGCACTTTCATGGCAGCGCAGGCAACGCGGAATAGACCAAAACTATTGAAGTTGACCAGGGCCTCCGTGTGAGCCATATTCGGCGAATTAGTTAGAAGATCGAGTCGTAGGTCTTTAACCCCGAATGGATCGATGTAATAGAAGACTGTTGAGGGCTTACCGCCCCCACAAACGCTAGTTTGTTGTGCCCGTCTTATAGCATCCTCGCAACTGGAAACGATAATTGGCGGCTTGATATAGCCGCTAGCTCCCTTTGCTTCGTTAAATGTCGATTCGAGATGCTTTCTAGATTCCGCGTTGGATTCACTAAGAATGAACTGGATGGGCGTCTTTGAACGATTTTTCTTTGCAATTGCAAAATACTTAGAAAGGGCAATCAAGGGAGATCCTTTACTGCCATCGGCAAATAAACCCGCACCAGCAAAAGCATCGATATAAAGAATGCCGTTCCGTGAAGGTCGATACACTTTAGTGAAAAAAGGCGTTAGATAGCATGCCAGAAGATCATCCTTAGTCTCAGACCACGGATGTTTTGCCTGAAAGTAATCTGACTGATTTTTTGCCATGCTAAGCCCACCTTGCTCTTAGTCCTCATCGTCTACTTGAACTTCTCCACCAGCAACTGCCCGATGGCGCTCATCATGGCGCGATACTTCTCACTGTCCTCAAAGAGGCTGGTAAAGGAGTCCGTGTTCTCCACATAGGCGCGGCGAGCCTCTTCATCGAACACCTTGGGCAGCAGGCTTGATTCGAAGACCTGTCTGCCGTCGCGACGGATGGTGTCGGCGACCTGCGGGTTTTCGGCGATACGCTTCCACAGCGTGTCGATAACCACACGATCTCCCTCGGTGAAGTTGCCAGCCCACTGCTCGTTGAACTTATCCACGAGCACCTGCAGCGGGTCGCGCTTCTTGTCGGGCGTCACGGTCTTGGCTGCGCCACCGGGATCGAGCACGCCGCCGCCAGGCTCAAGCGAAATGCTGCCCTCGAACTCTTGCTTGAGCTTGTAGAAGCGCATCTCGACCTTGTCGTCCACCGCCTCGACGGGGATCTTCTCGACCTTGAGGAGGTGGCGCAGATAGCTCAGATACACGTACTCCTTATGCAGGTCGCGATCGAACATGCGAACAATCTGGGTGATGTAGGTGTACCACTTGCAGAAGCTACGCACCTTACGACGCACCTGATAGCGCGAGTCGTCATCCAGCTCGTTGTAGCGCGAGACCGCAGGCTTCAAAACGGCAGCAAGCTTGCCCTGCACGTTGCCCTGCAGCTTACCCTTGTCATCCGTGAAGACAATCTCGGCCGCGGCCTCGATGTCGTCCTCGTCGTAGAGCTTGTAGCCGCGAATGTCGGTCTGCACCTGATAGAGGAGGTCGGTGTTGATCTGCTCGGAAAGCGACGTCTCGGCATAGAAGCGCTCGAACGCCTTCTGGATATCCTCGGGCTTGTTCACGAAGTCGAGGATGTAGGTGTCCTCCTTGTCCGGATGGATACGGTTGACGCGGCAGAGCGTCTGAACCGCCTTCACGTCCTTGAGCTTCTTGTCCACCACCAGCGTGTGAAGCAGAGGCTCATCGAAGCCCGTCTGGTACTTCTCGGCGACAACGAGCACGTCACCATAGTTGTGGAACTCGGCCTTCGTTTGGCTCTCGGCGACACGTTGCCCATCGTGGCCGACGTTGATAGACGGCTCGGTGTACTCGGGACCGTTGGGGCCATTCACGGGGTCGCTGATGGCACCCGAGAACGCCACCAGCACCTCGATGTCGTCGTAGCCCTTCTTCTGCATGTAGCGCTTGATCTCGTGGTAGTAGCGAACCGTCGCGAGGCGCGAGGCAGTGACCACCATCATCTTGCCCTTGCCGCGGATCTTGGTGCGCGTAACGTTGCGGAACGTCTCCACGATGAGCTCGGCCTTCTGACCGAGAGCGTAGGGATGCAGCTCCTTGTACTTGCGGAGCAGCTTGAGCGTGGGGCTGCTGGGCACATCGGGGTTGTCGGGGACCGTGCGCGCGAGCTCGACGGCCTCCGAATAACTCACGTAGTTGGCGAGGGGGTCCATAATGAAGCCCTCCTCTATCGCCTGGCGCATCGAGTAGACGTGGAACGGGTGGAAGGACCCGTCAGGCCACTCATCGCCGAAGATCTCGAGCGTCTGTTCCTTTGGCGTGGCGGTAAAGGCAACGAAGGTCAGGTTCTTGTGACGGCCGTGGCTCGCGAGCTCGTCGGCGAGCTGGTCCTCCCAATCGGCTGCGGCGTCCTCGGCTTCCGCCTCGATCTCAGCGTACTCCTCGAGCGCGTCGCGCTTGTCGGCAAGGGCGCTCTTGAGTTTGAGCGCGCTCGTTCCCGTCTGGGACGAGTGCGCCTCGTCGACGATGATGGCGAAGCGCTTGCCCTTGCTCTCGACCTGCTCGTAAATCACGGGGAACTTTTGCAGGGTCGAGACGATGAGACGAGCGCCGCCGTTGATGGCGTCCCGCAGGTCGGCCGAGGTCTTGTCCTTGCCGATGGTCACGACCGAGCCGATGGCGTGGTCGAAGCCCGAGATGGTCTCCTGCAGCTGGCTGTCGAGAACGCGACGGTCGGTGACGACGACCACGGAGTCGAACAGCGGGGTGTCATCCACAAAGAGGGATGCAAGGCGATAGGCCGTCCAGGCGATGCTGTTAGACTTGCCCGACCCCGCCGAATGCTGCACGAGGTAGTTCTTGCCCGTCCCGTTCGCGCGCACGTCGGCGATGACCTTACGCACGGAGTCGAGCTGGTGGTAACGGGGGAAGATGATGCGCTCCTTCTTACGCTTCACCTCGTTGCCGCGCGCATCGAGCTCTGTCTCTTCCTTGACCTCCAGGTGAAGGAACTTGTTGACGATATCGAGCAGGCTGTCCTTCTGCAGGGCGACCTCCCACAAGTGACTCGTGGCATAACCGTCGGGATTTGCGGGGTTGCCGGCGCCGCCGTCGTTTCCCGCCCCGGCGGAGCCCTGGTTGAACGGCAGGAAGAAGGTCTTCGCGCCCTCCAGCTTGGTGGTCATGTAGACATTTTCGAGATCGACGGCGAAAAATGCCAGCATGCGCGCGTTGAACTTGAGACAGCGACACCGTGGATCGCGGTCCTCGCGCCACTGGCGCATGGCGTTCTCGACGTCTTGGCCGGTGAACTGGTCCTTGAGCTCTATGCCCACCAGGGGGATGCCGTTCACGTCCAGGACCATGTCGATGGTCTGGTTGCCCGTCTCGGCGAAGTGGAACTGGCGGATGCAGCGGCAAACGTTCTTGGCATAGCGATCGGCGGCGCTTTCGTTAAGACCGCTCTCCGGCTTGAAGAATACAACTTTGAACGGAATTCCTCGGTGCTTGAAGCCGTGTTTGAGCACTGCAACCATGCCTAGGCGGTCGACGGCGTCGTTGAAGACTTTGGCGAACTTCGCCGTGGAATCGGAGTTGCACATGCGCTCGAAGCGCTCCCAAGCCTTGGGCTGCGTCGTCTGGATAAAGTTGACCAGAGTCGTAGCGTCGAGCGCGCGGTCGCGGTGTTCCATGTAGCCGCCGCCGACCATCTGATAGGTGCCGTCCTCGACGTAGAGGAGCGAATGTTTATCGTCGCACTTAAGGAAACCGCCCGCAGGCGAGCAGAGGAACGACTCTATGTCCTGCTCGAGGTTCTTTTCCTTTGTCTGCGCAGACATGCTACAGCCTCATCTCTCTCAGCTCACGACCGAAAAGAACGAGCCACGGAAATATGCTCTTGTTTAGCACCATGTACATCTTCGCGCGCTGCTTTTCTGTCGGTGCCGTCCTCTTGTTGAACATATCCACCATGAACTCGTAATCGTTTCGGCCGTCGTAACCGTTGTACCTGTTGGGCGGAAAAGCACCTTTCTCGTAAAGGAAGGCGTAGAGACATCGAGAGAACAGGTCCCTGTTCATGCCGTCGAGTCGTACGTCCGGCCTTCTTGCCTCGAGGGCCTCCAGCAACTTGATTGCCGCTCTCCAACCTTCAACCTCGTTCTTGAGCTCATCGTTTTCGAACTTCAGGATGCAGGTTGAGCCTATTGGTGAGAGCTCGTTCCCGTTGACAGAGTTTTTGATAGTGAACTCATACCTAATGCCCTCGTGTCCGCAAAGACAATCGCCAGAAGCGTCCCCATTGTCACGGCATCCCGTCACGTGCCATTCGGAGATAGCGGCATCCCACGTTTTTGACGATGACGCTTCCAACACGATGCGAGGGAGACGATAGGAATCACCCATTGGCTACACCTCCCGCTTTCCGGTGACGGCCTCGTAAATGAGCGACTGCTTGTATGCTTTGAGGTCGGCAATGATAGCCTGCTTGGCCCCTATCGACTCGGCAATGGAAGCATACAGGTCATCCAGTTCCGCCACGATACGCTGCTGCACCTCGATAGAAGGCACTGGCACCGCTATGTCAAACAGATCGCTTGTATACAAGCGCCTGAAACCATCCGCAACACCAGAGATGCGAATTATAAATTCATCAATCACTGCTGCTGTATGGAATACGTACTCAAGATATTTCAGTGAGGTTCTCTCCATATCGATGGCCTGATAAACGGCATATTCCGGGCTAATCAAGCCGTTGTAAGGCGACACGTACATCACGCCGTAATACGCCTTTAGCTTATTGAAGACCAGGTCGCCAGCATGGACAATTTTGGCACCAACAAGGCTTGATGTCGGATTCGGTATGGCCAGTTCAATAGAACGAAGCACTCCACGAGCGATCGTAATTGACAGCGGCTCTCCGATTCCGTCAGGAGATTTATCCTTAGACTCCTTCAGCACGTATTTGAGTTTCTCCCGCGGCGCTTCGTGCGAAACTCTGGTAATCATCTCTTCCAAACGTGCAGAGCGATACAGGTTCAGCTCCTCGATAGACCGCTCGGCGGCGAAGACGGCGCGGTCGATCTCGCCGCACCTCTCGTCCAGGAAGTCCGCGATACGGCGCTGCTCGTCGAGGGGCGGCAGAGGCACCATTTCCGACTTTAGCTCAACAAGTGAAATATTTCTTTGGATTGTGCCGACCCCTCGACTGCACAGTTCAAGCACCTGCACAAAAGGACCTCTAAATAGATAATTAGCGAAACGATCATCTATATTGCTTGTGTTTTTCTCGAGAACATAGTAAGCGGGGCTGACTATTCCGCGGTAAATAGATATCCCAACGGATCCACGCCATGCTTGTTGGTTGTTTAGAACAAAATTGCCCGGACGAACCAGCTGATACTTCAACAAAGATTTGCTTGGCTTATGCACCTGCACCCCATCAGAGTCCACATAGCGGATAACTCCACGATTCAAGTAGACCGAAAGGAGCTCTTCGCTCTCGCAATTTGTGATGGAGACCTGTGAGTACAGTCGTTTGAACGGTGCAAAAGTCCATCCCGCGGGCACCTCGCCGAGCCACTCGACACCATTAACCTTCATCTCCCGCATCGCTAGCGCACCTCGCCGAAGAGCGCCTCGAGGCTCTTCTCAAGCGTCTTCTCGTGCTCGAGGATGCGCTTGGCGATCTCGTCAGCAGGTTCGAGCTCGGCGTACTTGTAGAACACGCGCGTGAATGGAATGGTATAGCCCACCTTGGTCTTCTTCTTGTCCACCCAAGCGTATTTGTTGTACGGGCGCACCTCGCGCTCGATATAGGCGTCGATGTCCTGGTTAAGGGGAATGTCCTCAGTGTCGGCCTTTGCCTTGTCGGCTTGCATCTTCCCGTGCTTGTTGAGGACGGGCTCCCCGCTCTCATCGACGACGGGACTCTCCACGGTCACGCGGTTAAAGCCGAACTCGACCGTCTCCATCAGACGCGCCTCGACAGAGACCTCCTGTCCGTTGGACCCTTCGCCAGTCCAGGTACCGTCGCGGTACTCGGAATACGCCCGGACGATAAGATCGCGGCAGGATTTGGTGATGTCATTCTTCTTGTCGCCGATGCCCTTGCGGCGCTTCTCGAAGCACTGGGAGGCGTCGATGAGCAGCACGTGGTCACGATGCTCGGGCGCCTTCGCCTTGCTGAAGAGCCACACGTATGTAGCAATGCCGGTGTTGTAGAACGAGTCGCAGGGCAGCTGCACGATGGCGTCGAGCCAGTCGTTCTCCAGCACGTAGCGGCGGATGCCGTCCTCGCCGCTGCCGGGTTTGCCTTTGTAGAGCGGGCTGGCGTCTTGGATGATTGCCATCACACCATCGTCCTTGAGCTTCGACAGCCCGTTGAGCACGAAGAGCATCTGGCCGTCGCCCTTGGCTGGGAGTTTCTCAACCGGGAAGCGCCCGCCGCCGGCGGTCTTGAACTCCTTCTCCACCGCAGCGGCCTGTGGGTTCCACGGGTCTCCGAACGGAGGGTTGGAGATGCAGTAGTCGAACTTGAAGCCCTCGAACTTGTCGGCGGACAGGGTATCACCAAAGCGCATGTTAGCGTCGTCCTCACCGCGAATGAGCGCGCTCGCCTTCGCGATGCCGAAGGTGAACGGGTTGAACTCCTGGCCGTAGCAGGTCACATGAGCATCGGCGTCGAGCTGGCGTAGGCGTTCCTCGGTGCAACCGAGCATCTGCGAGGTGCCCATGGTCTGATCGTAGACCGTCTTGGTGATGCGATCGCCTTCAAAGACGTGCGAGTCCGCCTGGATGAGCAGGTCGGTCATAAGGTACACGATGTCGCGGCTCGTAAAGTGGGCGCCAGCATCCTCGTCGTAAGACTCAGAGAAGCGCTGGATGAGATTTTCGAAGATATAGCCCATATCCACCGCACGGATTTTATCGGGAGACATATCGGCCTGCGGCTTGCAGAAGTCGCAGATAATCTGGTAGAGCAGTGGGGCATCCGGGTCGGAGAGGCGTTCGATCTGGTCGGCGAACTTCATGCGCGCCAGGATGTCCTGCACGTTGTCCGAGAACCCGTTGATGTAGTCCTTGAAGTTATCCTCGATGTTCTCTGGGTCGGCCTTAAGTGTCTCGAAGGTGAACTTAGAGGTGTTGTAAAAGGGGTAACCAGAGGCTTCGCGCAGAAAGCCGTCCTTCACGGCAAGCGTCTTGTATTTCTCAGCAGCGGCGAGAACAGCATCGTGTGTGGGAGCGAGACAATCATGAAAGCGCTTGATGACGGTCATAGGAAGGATAACCAGGCCGTACTCATGCGGCTTGTAGGGACCGCGCAGGGTGTCGGCAGCGCTCCAGATAAGGGATGCCTTCTCCTGAATATTAGCGCCAACGGCCTTGATGAGATCGTCGCTGTCTGCCATCGTTACTTCTCCTTCTTGGACAGATACTCGATGAGGCTCGTCTTTACGAGAGACGTGAAGCTAACGCCATTGAGAGCAGCCGCCTCCCTGGCGGCGTCGCGCATGTTCTTGGGAATGCGGACGGTTACTGCCACGTTCTCGCCGTCCACGAGGAAGCTTCTGAGCTCGCTCGGGGTTGCTTCTCCGTCGATAAGGTCGGCGTACTTCATGGGAACCTCCGCGATTGCATGATGCAATACAAATGTGCCTATGATTCTAGCAAAGGACTGAAAACTAATTACCGTCTAGCACAGATGGATAGGCAAGTAATTAACGCCAATAAGAAGGGGAATAACACTCTGAACCGTCGTCTCTCCCGCCTGAAGGAGCTCGATGAGAACTAGTCGGCAACTCAAAAAGACACCGAGCAAGCCGCTAACACACTTATCACGTTCCACAAAGAGATGGGTAAGCATGACGCCAGCTTGAGCGAGGGCGCTAATGGCATAGAATTGCAGCCAGACTGCCCGAACCTATTCATCACTTGATGCCGGCAAGCTGTTGAGCGACTCACTCTCACCGGCGGCACCAAGGCGCTCCTGCATCTTCTCGATCAGCTTAAGGGTTGAAGACAAATACCCAAGCCCCTTCTTCAACTGCTTGAGCAACCTGCCATCCCTGCGATCCCCCTTTCCATTCTCCTTCTCGACATCCTCCTCAACACCAGCGACGCTGCGCTGCACGGCCTCGGCTGCCTTCCGCACCAAAACGGCCCCCTCATGCGGGCAGCGGTCAGTTGCCACATCAAGAAAAGCAAGAAGCCTCGAACATTCAACGAGCACGAACTGCGCATAGTTCTCCCCCATCGATGCCGCCAAAGCAACGCCGCCCGATCCCAAAAGACCAAGCGCGGCGCCGCTCCCCGTAATCAAAGCAGTCCCGCCGGCCATTCCCATGCCACCGGTGGCCAAGGCTCCGCCGCCAGCCGCGGCAAGGCTCGCATTGACAAGCGCTGCTCCGTGGAGGCCGACAAACGAGCCTCCGAAGATGCCGACAGCGATATCCGAAGCGAATGCCGCAGCCACCCCTCCTGCGCCTACGAACGCCGCCGCAGCAATGGCACCGCCCACCAAGAGCTTTGGTAATGTATCCGAAAGCTCACGAGCGCGCGTCCCGCGATGCTTCTCGAGGGAACGTATGGCATCCGAATCAACCGCGTCTTGTCTCCTGGGAAATTCATCTTTAACCCAAGCCCCGCTCCCCTTCAAACCTTTGTATTCCTTCTTCTCTTCATCTCCTATCTGGAAATAGGGGCGAAACTCAACCAGCTCCTGAGCGATCAGCAAAGCGCGCACCTTGCCGCCTCGCTGCCGCGAAATAGCCTCAAGGGCTCCGTACGCATCTTCCTCGCTCAAAAAATAGCCGCCTGCATCAATGCCTAGGCCATCCGTGACCGAATCCTGCCACGCGCGGGCCCAGCTCCTCTTTTGCCCTTTGCGCACTTCGTTCTTCTCGTTCCCGCAGTCGTAGTTGATGGCGGCAAGCTTCAGCGAGAAGGCAATCCTCGTCGTTTCTCTATCTAGGCTATAAAAGTGGAATCCATCGAAAATATCCTGGCGGCGCCTGGCACGCTCAGTCCAAGCCTCGGACATTTCCTCCGCCATATAGCCCCAGTCGGCATGGAGGGCAAACGCAAGGCGTCCAACTCCAACGTAGCTTATTCGCAAGAAGAACTTCTGGGCGAACACGACCTTGTTCCCCTCGCATTCGATACCCGCCCTGACCGCCGCCGTCGCCAGATTCGCCAGAACGAACGAAGTACTCGAAACCGTGACCATGCGAGTGAGGGCCCTGCTGTTGTAGGGCATGAAATGCGAAGCCTTGAGCTTGCGCAAGCCGGAGACATCACTCACTTCGCAACGTTCTAGCTCGGCCTTGAGCCTTGAAAGCATGTAGAGACAACGAACGATAACCTCGTTGGCCACGACTGCTGGCACCTGGCTTAAGGCTTGATCGAAAAGACCGACTTCCGTCCGAAGGTCGAAGCGAATGGGCTTGCCGTCCTCGGTTTTGAACGCCGTTCCGTTAAACAGCTTTGAGATCCATTGCTGAATGCGAATATCCTTGCCCTTATAGGCAATCTGCATGTCTTGAAAAACAGGCAGGGAGGAGAGCTCCTTTAGCAGGGACAGCACAACGCCGGGAATACCCGTCCCCTTACCGGGGTTTGAACTAGACCCCGCCATGTCGCTCACGAGATGCATCGCCCAGAACAGAGTGCCAAACGCGATCTTCTCTGGAACGTTCCTGCCTACAAGAGGGCAGTCGGGATCGAAGGCGGCGGCAGGCAGGTCAAAGGCGACAAACCGTCCGGCCGTATCGGTACCATAGCCTTTGCACGTGAATTGCGAGAGGATCGAACACGCAAGGCCAACCAAGCTCGGGTGGTGCGAGAAATCCCGCAGATGATGTTGGAGCCCGCCGCCAAACTCAGCGGTTAGCTTGTCCGTGGCAAGAGGAAACTCTTTCTCTAGAAAGCGAATAGCGTCTTCTAGAGTTGCATCCGCCTTTGTCATACCCGCAGACTTGGCAATCGTAAGAACGAATTTGCCAACCTTCTCGTCGCCCCACTCTTTGGCACCCTCTAGGTTGAAGTCTTTCTGCCAAAGGATATTCAACGCGCCCGTGAGGAGCCCGCTAACGGCTGCAAGTTCATAGTCGAGCTTCGTAGCCTTTTCAGCCTGAGGGTCAAAATCAAAGAGGACCTCCTCCCCATCGGGAGCGTCCTTAAAACCAACCAGCACGGCGCTACCGTTCAGCGGCACAGATGTAACTTTGGGCAGTTGAGGCATGGCGTAAACTATCTCGCCAGCACTAAAAACAAGTTCGTCTGCCATATCGGCTTCCTCCTGCAAACGCGTAAAATCAGATTGCTCTACGCCGCCAAATCCCTCTTCGTAGAAGTATTCGAAAATCTAGGTGATGCAGTTGCTCAGAACCTCGTCGGGATAGTTCGCCACTGGCAGCCTATACACCTCATTGTGCACGATGACGCACACAGCGTCACGGGTCTCTGCCTATCTGTTCAGCGAATCATGTTAGCAAGCCGCTCTTCAATAATGGAAGCCATCTCGATGTCCACGCTCTTGACCTGCTTGGTCCCAGCGAGTGTCAGCGCGTCCTTGAGTAGGATCCCAAACGCAGTCTTCTGCTGCTGATCCTAGAATCCTTCGCGCAACCATTCCGTCCGCTTGTCGCCAAATGAGCCTCCTACCTCCCCTCTGCCTTCAGCTTCAGCAGCAGGTCTCCCAGCTCGGGGCACTTGTTGGAAAGGCACGTCTGGGGTCACTCGCCCATCCCCCACCGCTGGCGGACTTCTTGGGCGTGCAGGCTCACACGGTAGTCCCCGTCCATCATCTGTTTGAGCAGCTTGGCGGTCACGCGCGCATCGGCAAGGGCGCTGTGAGCGTGTCCCGTCGACTCGTCGAACTCGATGCCGAACCACGTTGCCGCATCGCTCAAAGAGACGCGCCCGTGGCTGCCAACGTCCATGATCGAGGTGTAAAACGCCTGCAGGTCGGCCCAGTCCGTAGGAAATGCGGAAAGGTCGATGTGCTTTGCCTGGCACTCGGTCAAAAGCTGTCGACGGTCCGTCCCGCTCCAACAGACCACTTGGGCGGAGTAGCGACCGATCCAATCGCTGAGCCTTTTGATCACCACATAGAGCGGATCGGCCATCGCGGTGTCCACGGCCGATATCCCCGTGAGCTCGCGGACGGGCAACGCAACGCCTTCGGTAAATTCCGTCTGCACAAACTGCGAGAACTCGCCCATAACGTTGCCGTGGTAATCGAGCTTGACGGCGCCGACCTCGATAATCTCATTGCGCAGTCCACGGCGCTGGCGCTGCTTTGGCACCGGCGCAAACTCAAAGTCCAGCACAATCTGGCGCGCAAAGTTCGTCGTATCGATGGCCGAGATACACGGCATCTTTTCAGCTGACACGGTTAGGGCCTTTCTCCGTTGCCTGCCGCTTGCTACATAGGCGGCTACATTGCCGTAAGGATAGGCGCCCGTGCGGACATGAAAGCGGGGCGCAATGCCATGCACCGGTCGCACGCCATGCAGACGGCCCCAAGAGAGTCGCCCGCTCTATTCAAATGCATGAAAAAGATTGAGGCCCGGTGACTTGAATCAGAGGTCATCCCGGGCCCATCAGAGCTCACAGAGCTCTTGGTTGCTTTGGTCTCGCTCTTCACGGCGCTTATCGAACTATCCGAGGCACTCAAGCAGCATTCGAAGCATAACAAGTCGCTGCCATTAAGGCATTGACCTCTTGACCAAGCAACGGCGCTGCCCAGCTCTTCACCACTTGGGCTGCCGTCAACTTTATTCTATCCGCGAGCATCTGGTTTACCAAATGGATTTTCGGTAAAGGAAGCCCGACGCCCCGCAAAAACACTACGCCCCAAGTGCCGCCATGGGGATCGCCGCCACGCCGTCGTCGCGTGTGTAAGCGATGCCCCCCTTGCCCACCACAACCGCCAAAAACGCCGGCGCGGTATTCTAAGACGCGCTTTCCACTTGAAGCCATGTCGATTCTGGGACACAGTTTCCGCTTGAAGCCCATCCGGAAAGCACGTCCCATTCCGAGGCTTGAATCCGGGACGTAGTTTCCACTTGAGCTCCTGACGGGAAAGCACGTCCCACTCTGAAGCTCGATTCCGGGATACAGCTTCCGCCAGAGACCTCAACCGGAAACGGCATCCCACTCTGGAGCCAGAATCCGGGACGCAGCTTCCGCTTGAAGGCCGATCCGGAAAATGCGTCCCAGTCTGAGCGCTCATTCCGGGATGCAATTTCCGGTTGAGAGCCGATTCGGAAACGGCGTCCCACCCTGGAGCCAAAATCTGGGACATGCTTTCCGCCGGCATTCCGCTGGCAGCTAGCACGACAACAGAGGGGCCCCGTTTCAGCCATTCGAGGACAGGCTTTACCCCCGAGCAGCGTTATCCCGCTCGCACATCTCGACAAACGAAATCAGCTTGGTATCTCCCCTGCTCGCCGCGGCTTCCTGGCATCCTTGCGTAAAGCCACGCTTCGAGAAGATCACGTAGCTTTTATGCTGCCGCCTAAAGAGCTCGCTTCGGTACACGAGCTTTTCCAGAACATCCTCGCCCACTGGCTCATTGCGCCATTTGCACTCCGCATACAGCGCAGTGCCCTCGCCATCGTCAACAATCAAGTCGATTTCTTCCTGCGTATGCGTGCGATTATCCGTCCCCCACCAGCGCCCGACGCTCGCCGGAACCACATCGAGCTGGCCCGCGCGCGCGAGTTCGTACACGTATTGTCTGCATATAAGCTCAAAGACCGTACCCATGTAATCCGATACGTGCGGCTCAATGCGCTTATACGCCATCTCGGCCATATCGTTTTGAATCAGCCCGATGTTCTGCGGAACAAACTTGTACCAGAACCTAAACATCTGGTCGCTCAGCAGATACACGACTCGCTTATTGCTCGTCTCGTTTAGGGGCAGCTCGCGCTCGACAATCCCAAGCGACGCCAGCTTATCCACATAGCTCTTAACGTTGCTCGCAGGGATTCCCGTGGAGCTCGCAATCTCCGAGATCTTCGAGCGCCCCTGAGCAATTGCTTGCACGATCGCATCATATTGCTCGGGATTGCGGCACTCTTGCAATAGCAGGTTACTCGGCTCCTCAAAGAGATAGCCCGTAGGAGTAAGAAAAAGACGTTTGATGTTGTCCTTGAGCGGTGCGACGGGATCGACTTTCTCGATATATGCAGGAATGCCGCCCGTCATGCCATAACAAACCGCAGCGTCTTCGCGACCCATGCTCTGCCACAGGTCGAGGGTCGTCGTAAAATCGAGCGGCATGATCTTAAACTGGGCCGTACGCCTACCGTATAGTGGGCTCTCGTAGCCCAACACCTGCTCTTCCATAAACGAAAGCGACGACCCGCACAGGATAAGCATAAGCTTGGTCTCTTTGTACAAGTGATCGATCTTGTCTTGCAGCAACGAGCTGATCTCGGGATTCGATTGGGCGAGATAAGGATACTCGTCGATCACGACAATCAAACGTTCCGTGCGAGCCATGGTAGCCAATGCATCGAACGCCTCGTCAAAACTACGAAACGACACGCCAGCAACACCAACGGAGCCCGCAAGTATCGCCTGGCTAAAGCCACGCAGGTTTGCCTCTGCATTGGTACGACGAGCTTGAAAGTAAATAGCCTTCTTGCCTTGGATAAACTCTGTGATAAGACGCGTTTTGCCCACGCGACGGCGGCCGTAAATCACAGGCATCTCAAAGGAGCCCGTGCCATACAGTCGATTGAGCTCGAACATTTCCGCCGTTCTTCCGATAAACATAGGGCCATCCTTCCTTTGCGTTATAGCTAGCTATATTATACCTTCCTATAATATAGCTAGCTATAACGTAATTCGACAAGTGGCGCACTAAAGGGGGCGATACACCGCCGCACGTGGACCGTTCCGGAAAATGTATCCCGTTCTGGAGCCAAAAACTGGGCCGTAGTTTCCGCCAAGCATGCCATCCGGAAAGCGTGTCCCGTTCTGAGCCTGAATTCTGGGATGCACTTTCCGCTGAAGCTTCTACCGGAAAATGCATCCCATTCCGAGCGCTCATTCCGGGACACAGTTTCCGCATGCGGCCCCGTTGGGAAAGTTCATCCCGCTCTGAGGACTCGTTCCGAGATGCAATTTCCGCTTGAGGGCTGTTCCGGAAAGCGCGTCCCATTCCGAGTGGCAATTCCGGGACACAGTTTCCGCAGATACAAGGCGACAGTCCGCCGCCCTTATCACATACCTTCAAATATGCGATCCAGAAACACAAAACAGCAGATAGAATGCTCTTTTTCAAAAAGTACACGTCCCGAAACTTACCAAGGTTTCATATCTAGCTACCGTTCACGGTCGCCGATTACCGCCCACCGATTCAAACAAGAAATATGTCGCCAAAAGCAGGTCATCTACCTGCATGGTTAGATTTTGGTCAGCTTTTGGTCAGCTGAGCGGCAAGTTCCAGCTGATACGTTTTTGCTACCCAAAAGGAGGCGGTAGCTCATGACCCATTGCAATGACCAGCTCATCGACCAACTGCTCACTCAAGCCGAACAAGAGGGGCGCTGTCTGATTCCCCCGAGCACGGCGATCCGAAAAGCGCTCCTTCGGCGCACCAGCGGCACGGTTATCTCGCCTATGCCGGGGTTGTTTGCGCGAAAAACGCGCTGGGATGAACTCAACCGAGCGCAACGCCATTGCGAAATCCTCCGCGCCCTTGCGATCATCCATCCCGATTGGACGTTCTGCTCGTTTTCGGCAGCTTGCCTGCTGGGGCTCGAGGTCTCGTGGCGACACCTGAACGTCGTGCATGTTTGCAGCTCGACAAAGCCGTCGGCTCGTCCGGGCGCACATATTCAGCGGCGCCAGATTGAGCCGGCCGGAGCAATACGCAAAGCCGGCATATCGGTAACGCCGCCCATCCAAACGGCCACAGATTGCCTGCTGCAAACTGGTTTTGCCGACGGCATGCCCATTGCCGATTCGGCGATCTCAAAGCTCGGCCTTGCGCCGGAACAGCTGATGGAGGCCGTTGAGCAACGAGCGACTGCACGCAATGGTCGCGCGATTCGCACCGCCCTCACAACGCTTCGATATGCCGACGCCCGCGCCGAGAGCGGCGGGGAATCGGTCACCCGAGCCGTCATGATCGAGACGGGCTTTGCGCCCGACTGGCTTCAATACGAGTTGACGGACCCCTTCGATTCGGCCAAGCCCATACGAACGGACTTTGCCTGGGAGCGCCAGGCGCGGGAACTCACGCTGGGCGAGCTCGACGGGCTCATCAAATATACCGACCAGACCATGCTGGCCGGACGCACCACCGCCGAGGCGCTCGTTGCCGAACGACAGCGCGAGGCGCACCTATCGCTCTACGGCCACCCTCTGCTGCGCTTTACCATGAACGAGGTCCGCTCGGCAGGAATGCTCGCCAAAAAGCTGCAGACGGCAGGCATCCGGCAGACCGCTCTACCGACATGGCTCAACGAGGTGGACCTGTAGGAGCTGCTAGGCCGCGCATCGCCGGATCGCATCCCCCCCTATCTGGGCCGTGTTTTCCCAACGGCCACGCCAACGGAAAGCGCGTTCCATTCTGAGGCATGATTCCGGGACACAGCTTCCGGTTGAGGGGCGATCCGGAAAGCACGACCCGTTCCGAGACCGAATTCCGGGACGTAGTTTCCGCTTGAGGCTTCAACCGGAAAATGCATCCCAGGCTGGAGCCATATTCCGGGACACACTTTCCATTTGAGGCCTCTACCGGAAAACGCATCCCATTCTGAGCGTCGAATCCGGGATACAGTTTCCGTTTGAAGCCCCGTCCGGAAAGTACGTCCCATTCTGGAGCCGAAATCTGGGACGCAGCTTCCGCATGCGGAGGCGCTCCAAACAAAAGGCCCCGGCTCGCGATGGAGCTGGGGCCAAAGGTGCAGCATATGCAGTTGATGCTGAGCGCGAACAGCCCGTAAGCAATGACCGTCCGCGCTCTACCCTACCCGCGGTGACGGGCGCGGCTGTAGGGCGTATCCACCATGGGCAGATCCGGACGTAGTTTGCCGTCAAACGCGCGGTAGGCGTTCTGCACGGCGGGCGCCGTGGGGATCGTTGCGATCTCGCCGATGCCCTTGCCGCCGTATGCCACGGGCAACAGCTCGTCCTTCTCCACGTAGATAGCGTGGATATCCGGAATCTCGGGTGCACGGAACAGCCCGAGCGTACCGTACCTTGCCTGGGGCACGCAGTCCTTGAGCGGCCAGTCCTCGGTAAGTGCGTAACCCATACCCATGAGCACACCGCCTTCGATCTGACCCTGGATGGAGATGGGGTTGACCACCTTGCCGGAATCGTGCGCGGCATAGACCTCGCTCACGCGGCCGTCATCATCCAGAATGACCACATGCGTGGCAAACCCGTAGCAGATGTGGCTCTTGGGGTTGGGAACGTCGGCGCCCAGCTTGTCGGTCGGCTCCAGGTACACGTAGCCAAACTCGCATCCCTCGAGTGCCTTGATGGCAGCCGCGGGATCCTGAGGATGCATACCCTGGCCGGCGACGAGCTCCTGCGTGCGCAGCTGATAGGCGCGACCGTCGTCGTACTCAATCTTGACGCCGTCGCCATGCGCACTCACAGGAGCATCGGGTGCATGCTTGCCGGCCTCGATGTCAAGCATGGCATCGCGCAGCAGGAAGGCGGCACCGCGCACGGCCTCGCCGGTCACGACCGTCTGACGCGAGCCAGACGTGGTGCCGGAGTCGGGGGCGTTCTCGGTGGAGCACTCGCCGTTGGCAATGCAGCTCAGCGGCAGACCGCAGGCCTCGGCAACGTCCTGCAAAAAGACGGTGTTGCAGCCCTGGCCGATGTCGGACGTGGCGGCGTAGACCACGGCGCGGCCATCCTCGATGCGGATCTTGCAGCGGCCGGCATCGGGCAGGCCCACGCCCACGCCGGCGTTCTTCATGGCGCAGGCGATACCGGCGTGTCCGGGATGCGCGTAGTAGGCATCCTTGACCTCAAGCAGCGTCTCTTTAAGCGCCGTGGAGCAATCGGCAATCTGGCCGTTGGGCAGAACCTCGCCCGGCTCGATGGCGTTGCGGTAGCGAATCTCCCACGGATCCAGGCCGACCTTCTCTGCCAGCAGGTCGATTAGGCTCTCGAGCGCAAACTCGGACTGGCAGACGCCAAAGCCGCGGTACGCGCCGGCGGGCGGGTTGTTGGTGTAGTAGCCAAAGCCGCGAATGTCGGTGTTCTGGTACTTGTAGGGGCCGACGGCATGCGTACAGGCGCGCTCGAGCACCGGGCCGCACAGCGACGCGTAGGCGCCGGTATCGAAGTTGATCTCGCAATCCAGGCCGGTAAAGTTGCCCTCGGCGTCGCAGCCCAGTGTAAAGGTGCCGTCCATGGCGTGGCGCTTGGGATGAAACGCGAGCGACTCGGCGCGCGTGAGCTTGCACTTCACAGGACGCTGGAACTTATATGCGGCGAGCGCAGCCAGGTGCTGGATGGACACGTCCTCCTTGCCGCCAAAACCGCCGCCCACGAGCATAGTCTCGACGACCACACGCTCGGGTTCGCTATCCCAGCCAAACATGTGGGCACACTCTTTGCGCGTGTCGTAGGCGCCCTGGTCGGTCGACTGCACCTTGACGCCATTCTTGTACGGGAAGGCAACGGCGCACTCGGGCTCCAAGAAGGCATGCTCGGTAAAGGGCGTAGTAAAGCGCTGCGTCACGGTGAATGCGCTCTCCGCCAGCGCCTTGGCGGCGTCGCCGCGCGTCACGTGACGGCTCTGGCACACGTTGTCCTTGAGCTCCACCGTGTTGCCAAAGGCAAAGAAGCTGTCGTGCAGGCGCGGGGCGTCGGCAGACCTGGCCTCGGCGATGTTGCGCACGGGCTCCAGCGGCTCGTAATCAATCTTTACGAGCTTCTTGGCCTTCTCGAGCGTCGCCTCGTCCTCGGCAACCACCAGCACGATGGCATCGCCCACGCAGCGGGTGATGTCGCCCTGGGCGATCATGACGTCCCAGTCCTGGATAAGGTGGCCGACCTGGTTGACCGGCACGTCCTCGGCGCGCAGGACGCCAACCACACCGGGTAGGGCCTCGGCCTTGGAGGTATCGATGGAGAGCACGCGGGCACGCGGATACTTGGAGCGCACGGCGCTGGCGTAGGTCAGGCCCGGCTGGTCGATCTCGTCGATGTCGTCGGGGTACTTGCCCTCGCCGAGCACCTTCTTGCGCACGTCAATACGGAAGGCGCGCTTGCCCACGCCGTAGTCGTCGCCGCGCTCCAGATCCTCGTCGATCTGCTTTTCGCCGCGGAGCACCGCAGCGGCCAGCGCAATGCCCTCGATAATCTTTTTGTAGCCGGTGCAGCGGCAGACGTTACCGCGAATGGCGTACTTGATCTGTTCCTCGGTGGGCTCGGGGTCCTCGGCGATGAGCGCCGCACCCGCCATGACCATGCCTGGGATACAAAAACCGCACTGCACGGCGCCCACGGCGCCAAAGGCGTACACAAAGGCCTCGCGCACGTCCTCGGGCAGGCCCTCGACGGTCACGATGTTGCGGCCGGCGGCAAGAGCGGTGGTCAGCACGCACGCCTTGACGGCCGCACCGTCCACATGGATGGTGCAGGTACCGCAGGCGCCCTCGGAGCAGCCGTCCTTGGCGGAATGGATGTGCAGGTCGTCGCGCAGGTAGCGCAGCAGCGGCTTGTTCTGCGTCGTCGTGCGCTCGACGCCGTTAACGGTAAAAGTGAATTCCTGTGCCATGGTGATTCCCTTCTACACGCCGGCGGCGATGCCGGTGCGATCGTGGATGGCGCCATGAGGACAGACGACGGCGCACATGCCGCACGACAGGCAGTCCACGCCGTCGATATGGGCACAGTTGTCCTCGATGCGGATAGCGCCGGCGGGGCACTTTTTGGCGCACATGCCGCAACCGATGCAGCTCGTGTCGCAAATCTTGCGCGCAATGGCGCCCTTATCGGTGTTGTTGCAGCGCACCAGAATGTTCTGGTAGCCGGGAACGAAGGCAATCACGCGCTGCGGGCACGCCATGCCGCACAGGCCACAGCCCGTGCACTTGGAGCGATCCACGCGGGCGATGCCATCGACCAGCGCAATGGCGCCGTGGGGGCAGGCCGTGACGCAGGCGCCACAGCCAATGCAGCCTTCGCTGCAGCGGGCGTCGCCGCCTGCGGAGGCACAACCACTTCCGCAGGCAACGTAGGCCACGTTATGTTGAATGGATTTGGCCATAAGAGACTCGCCTATTTCTTAAGAAGGTACGAATAGTTGTCGCGCACAGCCCTGATGGTCAGGCGGACGGCCTCGGGAAGACCGGTGTTGACGGCATCGACCGAGACGGTGCGGACCGTGCCGGCGACGCGGACCTTAAAGTGGTCCTCGTCCACAGCCAGGAAGCCCTCGTTCTCGGAGTTCTCCATATCCTGCTCGCTCCAGAACAGGGTGAGCTTGTCCTTGTAGGGACGACCCTCCTGGTAGGGACAGAACACGGCGCAGTTGCCGCACTCGTTGCACATGCCATCGACGTGGACGACCTGATGCTTGGCCAGGCCCGGCACCTTAATGGCAACGTTGGCGCGATTGGGGCACACGTCGCAGCAGACCTCGCACACCGAGCCGCAGCCCAGGCAGCGGGTCTTGGTGCAGTTGCGCTTGTCGCGGCACAGCGACCCCTTGCGCTCGTAGCAGGCGTCCTCGCGATCGGCCTGAGCATTCTGGTCGGCGTACTTGTTAAAGTCCACACCGGCGATGGCACGGGCGACCTCGGCGGCATCGGCGATAGCCTCGACCACGGTGGCCGGACTGCGACGGCAGTCGCCGGCAGCCCAGACGCCCTCGACGCCGGTGGAGGTGGCGGCAAGGCGGCCGCGACGGTCGTGCTCGACGCCCGCGGCGTCGTACAGGCTGGCATCGATGCCCTCGCCCACGGCGCAGATCACCGTGGTGGCGGAAAGCTCGACGGTCTCGCCCGTGGCGACAGGGCTGCGACGGCCGCTTGAGTCCGGCTCGCCAAGCTCCATAACATCGCAGGTCAGCACGGCACCGTTGAGCGCCTTGGGCGCCAGCAGCTCGCAGAACTCAACGCCGTCGGCAAGAGCAAGATCGAGCTCTTCCTCGTCGGCGGGCATCTGCTTCTTGGTGCGGCGGTAGACCAAGCGCACGTTCTTCACGCCAGCCAGGCGCTTGGCCACGCGGGCCGCGTCCATGGCGGTATTGCCGGCGCCAATGACCACGACGTCCTCGCCCAGCTCGAGCTTCTCGCCCTTCTTGGCGGCCTCGAGGAACTCCAGCACGTCAAGCTCGGCACCCTCGCCCAGGCCCGCAGAGCCGGGCATCCAGGCACCGGTGGCCACGACCACGTCGGTAAAGCCCTGGGCCTTGAGCTCGTCAATAGAATCCACGCGAGCATTGAGCTGCACCTTGGCGCCAAAGGCCAGGCAGAGCTCGGCATCGTGGGAGATATCATCGCTGGCGATACGGAACTCGGGGATCACGTGACGGACCACGCCGCCGAGTGAATCGCGGGCCTCAAAGATGGTGACGGGCACGCCGGCGCGCGTCAGGAAGAACGCCGTCGCCAGGCCGGCCGGGCCGCCGCCGATAACGGCAACGTTGCGCTCACCGTCGTTGGCGATGGCCTGGGCGCGCAGCTTCGGCAGCACGGCGGTCATGGCCTCGCGGGCGGCCTTGAGCTTGCTGTCGCGGATCTGGGCGCCCTCGGGCTCGTAGAACGCACGCTCGCAGGCACGACCGCAGGGATGCGGGCAGATGGTGCCGGTAATGAACGGCAGGGCGTTGCGCTCGATGATAATGTTGAGTGCGTCCTCGTAGCGGCCCTCGTCAACAGCCGCCAGGTAGGCAGGAATATCCTGCTGGATGGGGCAGCTCGTGCGGCACGGCGTGGTAAAGCAGTCGGAAAGCGGGCTCTTGCCGGCAACCTTGCGGTCGGGCAGCGGGCGCAGCGGCTTCTTATAGAGCGGATTGGTGAGCGAGTCGGTCTGGATCGCGGTCACGGCCTCGAGAGAGACGCCCGCGAACGGCTTGCCGTCCAGGTCGGTAAACTCGCCGGCCATCTGGCTAAAGCGCTCGTAGCCACCGGGCTTGAGCACGTCGGTCGCCAGGGTAACGGGCCAAATGCCGGCATTGTACAGGGCGCGGATGTTGTAGACCGTGGCGCCGCCGGAGTAGCTGATGCGCAGCTTGCCATCGAACTGCTCGGTAATGCGGCGGGCGGCCTCGATGGTCAGCGAGAACAGCGAACGGCCGGACATGTACATCTCGGTGGAGGGCAGCTCGTTTCTCGTCACGTCGACGGGGAAGGTGTTGGTCAGCTTGACGCCAAACTCCAGGCCGCGCTCGGCGCACAGGGCAATCAGGCGCTCGAACATGGGCACGGCATCGGCCCACTGCAGGTCCTCGCGGAAGTGCGTGTCATCAAAGACGATGTAATCAAAGCCCAGCTCGTTGAGGCGCTGGCGGGCAAACTCATAGCCCAGCAGCGTGGGGTTGCACTTGATGTAAGTGTTGAGGCCCTTCTCGGTGATCAGATAGGTCGCGATGCGCTCGATCTCGGCGGGCGGGCAGCCGTGCAGCGTGGACTCGGTGATGGAGTTGGAGACGCGTGCCGGGATGGACTCGACAAACGCGGCGTCGACATGCTCAAACTTGTCCAGGTTGGCAAGCGCCCATGCGCGGCACTCATTCCAGGCGTCAGAGCCGCTGGCATCCTTCATGCCCTCGATGTAGGCATCGACCTTGGGGCTCTTAATACCCTCGAGGTCATAGCCCACGGACATGTTGAAGACAAAGCCGTCCGGGCTGCCCAGGCCGTACTCGCGAGCGATCAGGTGGCAGGCGAACCATGCCTTCACGTACTCGGCAAAGGCCTGCGGAACCTCGAGCTCGGTCGACCACTCGCAGTTGTAGCACTCGTCCTGTGCCACGATACAGGGCTTGTTAACGCACTTGGAGAGCTCCTCGCCGTCCATAACCTGAACGGTCTTAAGCTCAAAGAAGCGGGAACCGGCCACATAAGAGGCCACGATGTTCTGGGCAAGCTGCGTATTGGGGCCAGCGGCCGGACCAAACGGGGTCTCGATGCGCTCGTCAAAAATGGGGAGCGCGCCCTCCTGGTTGGTCGTGACCATCTTGCGCACGCCAAAGACGGCGCCCCGAGTCTTGTGCTCCTCGATGATCCAGTTCATCAGCTGCGAAAACGGGATCGGCCTCATGATGTCGCTCATAATGAGCTCCTCTCTGTAACGCCCGGCGAGACCGCGCGGCGGGCGCAAATACGGTGTAGCGCTAGCACAGCGCCGGCGACCCCGCGGAGGCCGCCTATACGCGTGTCGGATGCGGCGAAACACCCGACGCGCGTGAATCTACTTGTGAATTAGTAGGTGCGATCGTTGAGCGTGCTCCAGAGCTTCTTGGACTCAGCCATGGTCCACGCGTTGATCTTTTCCTCATCAATCCCAACGAACTCGCGATCCTTGTACAGGACGCGGCCGTTGATGATGGTGGTGCGGCAGTTTTTGCCCATCATGCCAAAGAGCATGTGGCCGTCGATGTTCTCCTCGCTCAGCGGCGTAAAGGGCTTGTAGTCCATAACGATAACGTCGGCGGCAGCGCCGGCCTCGAGCACACCGAGCTTGCGATCGAAGTACTTGCTCGCCATCTTGGCGTTGTTCTCGAACAGCATCGTCATGGCCTCGCACCAGCCCACGTTGGGCATGGCGGCGTTGTGGCGCTGAATAATCAGGAAGACCTTAAGGCTCTCGAGCATATCGTGGGTGTAGGCGTCGGTGCCCATGCACACGGGGATGCCGCGGCGGAAGAACTCGAGCACGGGGGCGCAGCCCACGGCGTTGCCCATATTGGATTCGGGGTTGTTGACCAGCCAAGTGCCGGACTCCTTGACGATATCCATCTCGGCAGGCGTCACGTGGATGCAGTGGCCCAGCATGGTGTCGGGACCCAGCAGGTTGTGCTGCAGCAGGCGCTCGACGGGGCTGATGCCACCGCGGTTGAGGCGGGAGTCCCACACGTCGTTCATGCCCTCGCACACATGGATGTGGAAGCCGGTCAGGCCGTTGTTGGCCTCGGCCATCTTATCCATGGTCTCGTCCGAAAGCGTAAAGGTAGCATGTCCGCCAAACATGGCGGCGATCATGTGGTTGTCGTTATCGCGACGCTCCTTGGCGGCCCACTGGGCAAATTCGGCGTTCTCGGCAATGGCCTGGTCGCACTTTTCCTGGCCGCGGCGATCGGAGACCTCGTAGCACAGGCACGAACGCATGCCCAGCTCCTGAGCTGCATCCTTAATGGTAAAGAGGCTTCCCGGAATCTCGCAGAAGCTCGCATGGTGATCGAAGATCGTGGTGACGCCATCGCGGATGGAGTCCAAAATCGTGGCATAGGCGCTGGCCTTGGTGCCGTCGAGCGTCAGGTTGTCGTCGATCTTCCACCACTGCTGCTCAAGATTCTCCAGGAAGTTGGTGGGGTTGCAGCCCTTAATGGCGAGGCCGCGGGCCAGACCCGAGTAGATGTGGGTGTGGCAGTTGATGAGTCCGGGCATGATGAGGTTGCCCCGGGCATCGACGTACTCGGCATCCGGGTACTTGGCCTTGAGCTCGCGCTCGGGGCCCACTTCGACGATCGTATCTCCGTCAATGGCGACCGCACCGTTTGGAATGAACGGGGCCTGAGCGTTGCGGGTAAAGACGGAACCGTTAGCGACCAGAAGCATGGATGCTCCCTTCAACATCAGAGGCGGGGTTTGACACCTCTGACATGGCGGAGTGCGAAGCGCCGGCCTACACCGGAAACGGGCCCTCTCCCGTCAACGCTTCACCAAAGGGACAAACCCTTTGAAGTGCGGCTTGGTGCCGCATGGCGTCGGCGGACGAGGCGATGCGTCCGCCGACGAATAGCACCGAATTGGTTACTTCTTGCTCTCGGGCAAGACCAGATCCACGGCAGCGTCCTTGGCAGCATCGATGTGCTGAGCCACGACCGGCGTCTGCGGAAGGATCAGGTTAAGGACAATGGCCATGATGGCGGTGGGGGTTACGGCATTGGAGCCGATGACGGTGGACACCCAGGCGGGCATACCCTCGCCGGCAAGGCAGCCGCTGGCCATCCAGATACCCAGGCCAAAGACGACGGAGGTGCCGACGATGGTGGTAGTGCGCTGCGTGAGGCCCTCGCGGGTGAACATGCGCACGCCGTTCATGGTGATGGTGCCAAAGACGCCGACGGTCGCGCCGCCGATGACGGGCTGCGGGATAGCGGAAAGGACGGCAGAGAGCTGCGGGAACAGACCGGCGATGGCAAAGACGGCCGCAATGATCACAAAGACCCACTTGTTGACGACCTTGTTGGAGCAGATGATGCCCACGTTCTGGCCAAGGGCGCTGGTGGGAAGACCGCCCAGCAGGCCGCCGACCATAGAGGTGAGGCCCTGGGACACAATAGCGCCGGAGAGCTCGCGCTCGGTGGGCATACGGTCGATGGAGCCCAGGCAGGCGGCGGAAACGTCACCGATAACCTGGATAGCAACCATGGGGAACACGACGGCGAGGGTAATGCAGACCTCGGGATCAAACTCGAGCGCGTAGGGCATGAGCTTGGGAAGGGCGAAGACCTGAGCGGTGGCGACGCTGGAGAAGTCGATCATGCCAAAGGGGATGGAGACGATCATGCCAACGATCATGCCAAAGAACACGGATCCCAGCTTGAGCGTGCCCTTGCCAAAGTTGGCGAGCGCAAAGACCACGGCGAAGGTGATAAGAGCGACGCACCAGGCCTGCGGGGTGCCCCACAGCGGCGTACCCATACCGCCGGCCATATACTTGACGGCCGTGGGATACAGCGAAACGCCGATGGAGAAGATGACCGTACCGGTCACGACGGGCGGGAACAGCCACTTGATCTTGCTGTAGGCCAGACCAAAGAGGACCGCGACGGCGCCGCCGACGATCTCGCCACCCAGCAGCGCACCAAAGCTAAAGCCCGAGGCACCCATGGCCTGCAGGGCCGGCAGGAACGCGAACGAAACGCCCATGACGATGGGCAGGCCGCCGCCGATGCGACGGAAGGGAGCGAAGGCCTGAAGGGCCGTGTCGATCGCCGAAAGAATGAGCGCGACCTGGATGATGTCGGTACTCTGCTGGCTATTAAAGCCGTAGACGCCGGCCATGATGACCGCCGGGGTAATGATGCCGGCAAACGATGCCAGTACGTGCTGAAGGGCACACGGGATCATTTCCTTAACGGGAGGCATGCCTTCGCGAGTGAACAGGGCTTCAGTGCCGTTCGTAACCGTCTCCTGGGTCATTTGACCACCAATCCTCGAAGTAGTTGTTTTCGCATCTAACGCTCTATTGTGACGCAGTGCGGGGTTGAGGTTGTGCCTTCATTGCATATCGTATTAAAGATGATTCTCATTCTCAATAATAATTTTTTGTTATCAGACTATTCTTCAGCTGAAATAACGCATTTCCGCAGGTCAGGAAAGTGTCTGGTCAAAATAACATCTAACTTTTCTTTTGGTCAACCGTTTACCGCTAAATTCCTACCGTTCGTCTGCATTACGCAATGTACCTGCGGATATACGAGATGATGGGCAGCGTGTTACCATGAGAAAAAATTGTTATGAACATTTCCGATTTTACCCAAAGGAGTTGCCCGTGAACGAGACCGTACGTCGCTTTTTGCCGATGGTCGATTTTCTGGAGCAGATACTCGGCAAAAACAGCGAAATCGTGCTGCACGATTTCTCGGATCCCGACCACGCCATCGTCGATATTCGCAACGGCATCGTAAGCGGCCGCAAGGTCGGCGGTCCCGCCACCGATCTGGCACTCAAGATCATGCACGACGCCAAGTATCGCGACCTGCCGTTTATTACGGGCTACGAGGGGCGCGGTGCCGGCGGCAAGACGTTGGAGTCAGCGACGTACTTTATCCGCGAGAATGATGAGATCGTCGGTATGCTCTGCGTCAACACCGACCTCTCGACCGTGCGCTCCATCAACGCCATGGCGCAGCAGCTCATGGCGTGCTTCGACGCGGCGCCGACGCGCACGGAGCCCGCCCCTATCGAGGTCGAAAGCCTTTCGGAGTCTACACAGGAGCTCATCGACCGCAGCATTGCCGAGTTGCTGAGCGCGCGCGGGCTGGATGTAGCGTCGCTTGGTCAGAGCGACCGCGTGGACGTCATTCGCCACCTCAACGGTAACGGGGTGTTCATGCTCAAGGGCGCCGTGGCCTGCGCCGCCGCCGCGCTGGGCATCTCAGAGCCCAGCGTCTACCGCTACCTGCAAAAAGTCCGCAAGGAAGGCTAACGAGCAAAATGGAGTGCGGCTCCACAAGCGATCCGTCACTTGATAAAAGACCCTGCAGCTCGCACGCGCTGCAGGGTCTTTTTGCATGTCATGTTTAGTTGTGGCCAACGCCTTAGAGAGCGGCAACGACCTCGATCTCGACCAGACCGCCAGCCGGAAGGGCGGCAACCTGGAAGGCGCTGCGCGCGGGGAACGGGGCCTCAAACTTGGAGGCGTAGATCTCGTTCACGGCGGCGAAGTCGACGATGTCGGCCAGGTAGACCGTGGTCTTGACGACATCGGCAAAGGTAGCGCCGGCAGCGGTCAGCAGGGCCTCGACGTTGGCGAGGGACTGCTTGGCCTGGGCCTCGACGCCCTCGGGCATCTTGCCGGTCGCGGGATCGATGCCCAGCTGGCCGGACAGGAACACCATGTTGCCGGCCTGGATACCGGGGGAATACGGGCCGATGGCTGCGGGTGCGTTATCGGAAGACACGACGGTCTTGCTCATGTTTTTCTCCTTACGATCAATTGAGAGAGCGTGAGCGCGGTGTTCGCACCGGGAGGCACAGTTCGGTCTGAACACCGCGCTTGATTGGGATAGTACTCAAGGTTTCTGTTTGATGCAAGAATATTATCAGCTTGCGAGAATATTTTATCGCCCAACGGTTTCCCCGAACCGCTGAACGGTTCTCATGTGGAGCAGCCAGTCCAAGCTGCTGAAGACTTTGTCCTGCTTAGGCTGCGGGCGTCGCCCACCGCAGCGACGCCACTATACTTTTGAGTATCTGAGCATTTTGAAAGGCAGGATATGACCGCAACCGCCAGTCGAACCACCAACCGCAGACCCGAGCTTTTGGCGCCCGCCGGAGGGCCCGAGCCTTTTACCGCCGCACTCGCCGCGGGGGCAGACGCCATCTATTGCGGCATGGGCAGCTTTAACGCCCGCCGCAAGGCAACCAACTTTACCGACGAGGCCTTTGAGCAAGCCTGCCGCGCCGCACATCTAGCCGGGTCGCGCGTCTACGTCACGGTCAACATCGTCATCAAGCAGTCCGAGATGGGCGATGCGCTGCAACTCATCCATCGCTGCTCCACGCTGGGCGCCGACGCCTTCATTATCCAGGACTGGGGTCTGTTCTTTGAGGTCAAGCGCACGATGCCCGGCATCGAGACGCACATCTCAACCCAGGCGAACATCCACGACGACCGCGGAACCCTTTGGTGCCGTGAGCAGGGCGCCGACCGCGTGACCCTCTCGCGCGAGCTCTCCATCGACGAGATTGCTGCCATCCACGACGCCGCGCCCGACGTTGACCTGGAGGTCTTTAGCCACGGTGCCATCTGCTTTTGCTACTCGGGCCTATGCCTGCTCTCGAGCTTTGCCATGGCGGGCCGCTCGGCCAACCGCGGCATGTGCGCCCAGCCCTGCCGCCTGCCCTACGAGCTGATCGACGAAAACGGTCGCGCTCTCTCCCCCGCCGGCCGCGAGCGTGCGCTATGCCCGCGTGACACCAACACATCGCAGCTTGTTCGCCGTCTGTATGACGCCGGCGCCGCATCGCTCAAGCTCGAGGGTCGCATGAAGGCTCCCGATTACGTGTACTCCATCGTTGATGTGTATCGTCACGAAATTGACGACATGCTATCCGGAGCCGCCGTTGCCAAGGACGAGGAAGCCGCCCGCCAGCGCCAGCTCAAGCGCTGCTTCAACCGCGACTTTACGCACGCCTATCAGGACGGCACCTCGGGCGACGAGATGATGAGCTATGAGCGTTCCAACAACCGCGGCCAGATCGTGGGCACGGTGCTGGGCAGCCGCCCGGCCAACCGCGATGTGCGCGGCCTCAAGCCCGACGACCGCCGTCGCCGCGCCGCCATCGCCCGCATTGAGCTGTTTGAGCCCGTGGGCAAAGGCGACCTGCTGGAGCTTCGCCACGACGATGAGTTCGACCAATTTCTGACCACCATCGCCGCCGATGATGCCGCCGCGGGCGACATCATCGAATGTCGCGTTCCCCGCAGCATGCCTGAGGGCTGCCGCGTCCGCGTGATTCGCAGTCAGCGTGCCATTGACGCCGCCGGCGCCGCGCTCAAGCGCGATGTGCTGCGCCGCCGAGCTGTTGACGTGTCCGTTGTGGCGCGTCTGGGCGAGCCGTTTGCCGTTACGCTCACCTGTTGCGACGATCCTTCGCTTACGGCCACGGCCACGGGCTTTACCGTCGAGGCTGCCAAGACCCGCGCCGTCGAGGCATCCGATCTGGTTGAGCACGTCGGGCGCATGGGCTCCTCTCCCTTTGAGGCCGCAAGCTTTGACGTTTCGCTCGACGCCGGCTGCGGTATGGGCTTTTCCGCCGTGCACAAGGTGCGCGCCGCCGCTTGTACGGCGCTGGAAGAGGCCATTCTGGCACCGTACGAGGAGCGCGCAAAAACGCTCGAGTTGCCGGTGCTCGACAAATGTACGCGCCCCATGCCCAAGCACTACCGCGACGAGCCGCAGATCTGCGCCACCGTCACCTCGCTCGAGGCCGCCGAGGCAGCCCGCGCGGAGGGTGCAACGCGCATCTATATGACCACCGACGCGCTCGAGGCTGTCGGACTCTCCCCTGCCGATGCATTTGAGCAGGGTATCGTGCCCGTACTCGACGAGGTCTGCCGCGCCGTCGACCACGAGCGCGTCGATCCTTGGATCAATGCCGGAGCCACCGTCGCCGTCGGCAATATCTCCGAGCTCGCCGTAGCCGCTCATGCCGGCGCCACGGCCGAGATTCGCTCTTGCCTGCCGGTGCATAACACGCCCTGCATGGAGGCACTTGCCGAGCGCGGAGCCGGTGCGTTTTGGCTCTCGCCCGAGATCACGCTCGACGAGATCGTCTCGCTTGCCACCGCCGCGCCCGCAGCCCTGGGCATCACTGTGTTCGGCCGCCCGCGCGTTATGACGAGTGAGCACTGCATCCTGCAGGTGGCCAATGGCTGCATCCACGATTGCGCTAACTGCCGCCTGCGCGCCCGCAAGCTGTCACTCAAGAATATCGACGGCAAGGTCATGCCCGTACGCACCGACATCCATGGCCGCTCTCGCCTGTACGACGCCTACCCCATCGACCTCACGCCGCAGGCTCCTCAGCTGCTCGATGCCGGCGTGCGTCGTCTCATGGTAGACGGAACGCTGCTCGAGACAGATGAGGTGGGCCGTGCCGTCGCCCGCGTCCGTCGTGCCGTCGAAGCAGCACAGGCCGGCCGCAAGCCCGCCGCCCGCCTGCGCGGCGCCACCTCGGGCTGCATGTTTGTGGGAATTAGCTAACCGAAAGGCTTACACGTGAACGAAGAACCTCAAGTCCTTTACTGCGACGCCTGGCTCATGGCCATCGACAAGCCCGCCGGCATGATCGTCCACGGCGACGGCACCGGCGAGCGCACGCTCACCGACTACGCCAGCGACCTGCTGCTGGCGATGGGTGACGGCTTTGCCGCGACCGACATGCAGCCGCTCAACCGCCTGGACCGCAACACCACCGGCGTGGTGTTGTTTTCGCTCGACAAACAGACGCAGCCCGCCTTTGACCAGATGGTCATCGACCACGCTTTCGAAAAGCACTACCTGGCGCTCGCCGAGGGCAAGATCGACTGGAACGAAAAGCTCATCGACAAGCCCATCGCCCGCGACCGTCACGACAGCCGCAAGATGCGCGTCGGCGCCAGCGGCAAGCCGTCTCAGACGCGCGTCAAGGTGCTCAAGCGCCTTAAGAGCCGTCGAGGCCTGCCCACGCGTTCGTATATCGATGTCGAGCTGCTCACCGGCCGCAAGCATCAGATTCGCGTCCATCTGGCCAGCGAGCACCATCCGCTGGTGGGCGACGACCTGTACGGAACGCCGCGCCCATGCGGATTGATGCTCCACGCCCACAGCGTGTCCTTTACGCATCCCGTTACCGGCGAGCACATCCACATCGAAGCCCCCTGCCCCTGGGAGCCCTAAACCACCACAATGGGGACAGGTACCTTCGCGGTGGTTTTGGCCTTAGCCTGCCCCTGCTTCTAGACCGTGATGACGTTGTCCATTGCCCGGTACTTGGCGGGGACCTCGCCCGCGGTGATAACCGTTGCGTCACGGAAGTCCGCGAATTTTACGGGAGCCACCATGCCAAACTTACTGGCGTCCGAGATTACGAAGCGTTTGGCTGTATGGCGCATCGAGATACGCTTGACCTGCGCTTCCTCGATATCGGGCGTCGTAAAGCCCTGCTCGGCGGCAATGCCGTTAGAACCCCAAAAGCCGCAGTTAAAGTTGTAGCGGTCTAGGGTTGCCAGAGCATCGGGGCCAACGAGCGCCTCGGTCTCGGGTTTAAGCTCGCCGCCCAGCACCACGGCGCGCATGCCGCGCACAGCGAGATGCTGAGCATGGAGCACGGAATCAGTCACATAGGTGACCGATTCGAGATGCGGAAGATGCTCGATGAGTCTGAGCGTTGTCGAACCCGAATCGATGTACACAAAGCTCTCGGGCTCCACGAGCGCCGCGGCGCGGGCGCAGATACGCTCCTTGTCGTCGTTATGGAGATCACTGCGCTCACTGATCGTTAGGTCGCGCGTCACGTGCGCGCGCTCAAGACTTGTCGCGCCACCGTGCACCTTGGCGATGCGGTGCGCTCGGTCGAGCGTCTGTAGGTCGCGTCGAATGGTAGAGGCCGTCACGCCCAGGGCATCGGCAAGCTCGGGCACCGTTACCGAGCCAGCCTGCTGCACCATCGACACGATCGTGTTGAGCCTATCTTCCGCAAGCATCGCTTACTCCTCCTCGGGGTAGACGACTCCCCAATCGGCGCGGAGCTTGGTCATGAGCTCCATCACATCAGAAGCATAATCCAGAAGCTCACGCTTGGAATCGTCGCCGGCGACGGCCTGCTCGAGGTCAGCCATCTCGTAGCACAGGGCATAAGCCTCGGTGCCCGCGGCGACCTCCTCGCGATGACCGTCCGCGGTCCACACGATCGTCGCGTGATCGGCGCGCGGATACTCGTTGACCTCGACATAGCAATTGTCAAAGCTGATAACCGAGCGCTTTGGCTGCTTGGAGTGGAGCGTAAGGCTCACGACGCCCAGCTGCTGCTCGGCATTGCGGCAGACGATGCCGCCTGCAACGTCCACGCCGGTCTCGCAGGTGTTACCCAGAGACACGACCTCGACGGGCTGGCTCGCCATAAACAGGCGCATGACGGACAGGGCGTATACGCCAATATCGAGCATGGCACCGCCGGCGAGGTTGCGATTGTAGAAACGGTTGGTCAGGTCGCCGTACTCCTTGTAGCTACCAAAGTTGAGCTGAGCGAGGTTCATGCGGCCAAACTCGCCGGCATCCATGCGGCGGCGCAGCTCTTGATACAAGGGCATGTGGAGCACCGTGGTAGCGTCCATAAGGACCACGTTGTGTTCGGCGGCAATGGCGCGGGCCTCGTCGAGCTCGGCGGAGTTGAGCGTGATGGCCTTCTCGCAGAGAACGTGCTTGCCGGCCGCCAGGGCGGCGCGCAGATAGGTGATATGGGTGTTGTGCGGGGTGGTGATGTAGACGGCGTCGATGTCAGGATCGGCGTAGAGATCCTCAACCGTGTCATAGACCTTCTCGACGCCGTACTGGTCGGCAAAAGTCTGAGCCTTGGTGAGCGTGCGGTTGGCAACGCCCGTAAGCTTGCGGCCGGCCAGGGCAAGGGACTGAGCCATCTGGTTGGCAATAACGCCGCAACCGATCACAGCCCAACGGAGCTCGGGAGCCGTAAAGATGTCGTTAGGGAACGGCTTGTCCTGGACCGAAGCAAATGCTGCTTTGGCGGCTGCTGCGGCGTCGAGTGGAGCCTGCTTGGAATCTGCCATTATGTGTCTCCTGTGTCATAGAACGTCTTGCATTTCTGACAGCTCTATATTCGCACAAACACGCGCGTCTGTGCGCGTTTTTGCGTATCTCACCGCTAAACGGTCATTATTGCCCCGTAAACGGCGCATATATACGCATAAGTGCGTAATTAAAAGCAATCTAACGCGCATAAACGCGCACACAAGCAATTTATACAGCACGACCCGCTCATTTATGCTTACCCAGTTAGGGTACTCATTTAAGTCTGTCCCCAATGAGTAGGAATAGAAAAAGGCCCGGGTGCCGTGGGGCATCCGGGCCTTTGCTAGCAACTTGATGTTGCGGGCAGCTTAGAACTTGTGGCCGCACTTCTTGCAGACGCGCAGCTTGTTCTTGCCGTCCTTCTCGTGACCGACGCGGGTAACCTTACCGCACTCGGGGCAAACGAGATTGACGTTGGAGGCGTCGATGGGAGCCTCCTGCGAAACGATGCCGCCCTGCTGGTTGGCAGCATTGGGCTTGACGGCCTTCTTGACGACCGAAACGCCCTCGACAACGACCTTGTTCTCGGCGGGGAGAGCACGCAGGACAACGCCCTGCTTGCCGCGATCCTTACCAGAGAGAACCTGGACCTTATCGCCCTTCTTGATATACATATATCTCCCCTAACTACAGGGTCTCGGGAGCGAGCGAGACGATCTTCATGTACTTCTTGTCACGAAGCTCGCGAGCGACGGGCCCGAAGATACGGGTGCCGACGGGCGAACCATCGTTGTTGATGACAACGCAAGCGTTCTCATCAAAGCGAATGTAGGAGCCATCCTTGCGGCGGATCTCCTTAACGGTGCGAACGACGACGCAACGGACAACGTCCTTCTTCTTGACGTTGGCGCCAGGGGTAGCCTCCTGGACAGCACCGATGAACACATCGCCGATGCCTGCATAACGACGCTTGGAACCGCCAAGCACCTTGATGCAGCGAATCTTGCGAGCGCCGGAGTTGTCGGCGACGTTCAGCATGGTTTGCATCTGAATCATGGTAGATGTTCCTCCGAACTAAGAACCGAAGAGAGGTGCGCAGCCTTTATACGGCCCGTGGTATGCAAGCCAGGCATACGCACATCTTCGGAAACGTACAAGTCGTAAGAGCGACTGCTTATTTAGCGCGCTCGACGACCTCGATGAGGCGCCAACGCTTCATCTTGGACATAGGACGGGTCTCCATAACGCGGACGATATCGCCCACGCCAGCCGTGCACTCCTCGTCGTGAGCGTGCAGCTTCTTGGAGCTGGTCATCATCTTGCCGTACTTGGGGTGACGCTTGCGCTCGGTGATGGTGACAACAATGGTCTTAGCACCGGAGACGGAGGTAACGACACCCGTACGGACCTTACGCGAGTTACGCGAATCAGTCATGTTCTCTCCTTAGGTCCTACTCGGCGACAGCGGACTTCTCCGCTGCGATCTCGCGGGCGCGCTGCTCCGTGAGGACGCGAGCGATGTCCTTCTTCACGGTGTTGACGCGAGCGGTGTTGTCCAGCTGGCTGGTGGCCATCTGGAAACGAAGGTTAAAGAGCTCGGCGCGCATTTCCTTCAGCTTCTCAACGAGCTGAGCGTCCGGGAGCTCACGAATCTCTGCGGGCTTCATTAGTTCTCCTCCTTGGCGGCGGCGGCGTCCTCAGCAGCCCACTTGGCCTCGAGAGCGGCCTCCTCAGCCATCTCCTTCTCGATGCGCTGCTCAGCGTTCTTGGCAGCAACAATCTTGGTCTTGATGGGAAGCTTGTGCTGTGCAAGACGCAGAGCCTCGCGAGCGACCTCCTCGGGCACGCCCTTGACCTCGAACATGATGCGGCCGGGCTTGACGACGGCCACCCACTCCTCGGGGTTACCCTTACCAGAACCCATGCGAGTCTCGGCAGGCTTCTTGGTGATGGGCTTATCGGGGAAGATCGTGATGTAGACACGACCGCCACGCTTCATGTAGCGGGTCATGGCAATACGAGCGGCCTCGATCTGACGGTTGGTGATCCAATGGGCCTCGAGAGCCTGGATACCAAACTCGCCGAAATGCAGCTCGGTATTACCCTTGGCCTGGCCCTTCATGGAGCCACGCTGCACCTTGCGGTGAAGAATACGCTTAGGGGCAAGCACTACTGACCCCTCCTCTCGGAGTTACGACGACGAGGACGGGAAGAGCCCTCGAGTGCAGGGTTGGGAACAGGCTGGCCCGGGAGCTTCTCGCCCAGGTAGATCCAGACCTTCACGCCGCAAGCGCCCATGGTGGTGCTGGCGACAGCCGTGCCGTAGTCGATCTTGGCACGGAGGGTGTGCAGAGGCACGCGACCCTCGCGGTACCACTCACGACGGCCCATCTCGGCGCCGCCGAGACGACCGGAGCACTGGATACGGATGCCCTTAGCGCCGGCCTTGCGGGCGGACTGGACAGCCTTGCGCATAGCGCGACGGAAGGCAACGCGGCCCTCGAGCTGCTCGGCGATAGACTGAGCAACGAGGTTGGCGTCGAGCTCGGGGCGCTTGATCTCGACAACGTCGACGGAGAGCTGGCCCTTGGAGACGCCAGCGACCTTCTCGAGCTCGGTGCGGAGGGTATCGATCTCGGCACCCTTCTTACCGATGACAACGCCGGGGCGAGCGGTGAGGATAATGACCTTCACCTTGTCGCCAGCGCGCTCGATCTCGACGCGGGAGACAGCTGCGCGGGAAAGACGCTTCTCGAGGTACTTGCGGATCTCGAGATCGTTACCGAGGGTCTTAGCGTAATCCTTCTCTGCGAACCAGCGGGAGCGCCAGTTCTCGGTGATGCCAAGACGGAAGCCGGTGGGGTAGACTTTCTGACCCATACAGCTTTACGCCTCCTTTCGAGGAGCAACGACGACGGTGATGTGGGAAGTACGCTTCAGAATGCGAGAAGCGGAACCCTTGGCGCGGGGACGGATGCGCTTAAGCGTCGGACCCTCGTCAACATAGGCAGCGGCGACAACCAGGTTGTCGGCACGAAGACCGTTGTTGTTCTCGGCGTTCGCAACGGCGGAACGGAGAACCTTCTCGACATCCACGGCGACGGCGCGGTCGCAGAAGTGGAGGATGTCGAAGGCCTGAGCGACAGGCTTGCGGCGGATCAGATCGACCACCAGGCGGGCCTTGCTGGGGGAAACACGCACGTACTTAGCGACGGCGCGAACCTCGGTGGCCTCAGTTTCAATAGACTTAGTTGCCATTTACGGTTAACCCCCTATTTGGCCTTGTGGCCACGGAACGTACGAGTCGGCGCGAACTCGCCGAGCTTGTGACCAACCATGGACTCGGTAACATACACGGGCACATGCTTGCGGCCGTCGTGGACGGCGATGGTGTGACCAACCATCTCGGGGAAGATGGTGGACGCGCGGGACCAGGTCTTCACGACGTCCTTCTTGCCAGCCTCGTTCATCGCGGTGATACGCGAGAGAAGGCGAGTCTCCACGAACGGGCCCTTTTTGAGACTTCTGCTCATAAGTGCTTTCTCCTAAAACTCGGTATCCGAAATTACTTCTTACGGCGACGAATGATGTGCTGGTTCGAGACCTTCTTCTTCTTGCGCGTACGAAGGCCCTTCGTCGGCTTACCCCAGGGGGTAACAGAGGGACGACCAGAGGTGTGGTTCTTGCCCTCGCCACCGCCGTGCGGGTGGTCGACAGGGTTCATGACGGTACCGCGGACGGTCGGGCGCACGTTCATGTGACGCTTACGGCCGGCCTTGCCGATGACGATGTTGGAGTGATCGGCGTTGCCGACCTCACCGACGGTGGCGCGGCAGGTAACGAGGATGCGGCGCATCTCGGAGGAAGGCATACGGACGATGGCGTACTTGCCCTCCTTACCCATCAGCTGGCAGGAGTTACCGGCGGAACGGGCGATAGCAGCGCCCTTGCCCGGCTGGAACTCGACGGCGTGGATGAGCGTACCGACGGGGATGTCGGCGAGGGGCAGAGCGTTGCCCGGCTTGATGTCGGCGTCAGAACCGGACATGATGGTCTGACCGACCTCGAGGCCCTTGGGGGCCAGGATGTAGCGCTTCTCACCGTCAGCGTAGTGCAGCAGAGCGATGCGAGCGGAACGGTTCGGATCGTACTCGATCGTGGCAACCTTGGCGGGCACGCCGTCCTTGTTGCGCTTGAAGTCGATCACGCGATAACGACGCTTCACGCCGCCGCCCTGGTGGCGGGTGGTGATGCGGCCGTTGTTGTTACGACCGGCCTTCTTGGGCAGGGGCTCGAGAAGAGACTTCTCGGGCTTGGTGCAGGTGATCTCGGAGAAGTCGGAGATCGTCTGCCAACGCCTACCAGCGGAGGTCGGCTTAAGGTGCTTTACAGCCATTACAATCCCTTTCAATAGGAATCCGTTAGCCATCGCAGACAGGGATTCGAGGTTCTGCCTCGGGTGCGATGACACCGGACGTATACACGGTTCCGGGCGTGTCCATTTTATACGCCCAAAACCTTGAGCTCCCGCCTCCCCTATTTGGGAGGCATGAGCTCACTCAACAGCAGCGAGTCTTAGGCCTGGTTGCCAAAGACCTCGATGGTGTCGCCCTCGGCCAGCGTGACGATGGCCTTCTTCCAAGAACGGGTCTTGCCGGCGACATAGCGCACGCGCTTGGTCTTGGGCTTGACCGTCAGGGTGTTCACGCGAACGACCTTGACGCCGAAGATCTCCTCGACAGCGTCCTTGATCTGATACTTGTTAGCATCCTTGGCGACCTCGAACGTGTACTTGTTCAGCTCCATGCCGGAGAAGGAACGCTCGGACACGATCGGACGGATGATGATCTCGTGGGCGGTCATTTATGCAAGCACCTCCCCGAAGTGAGCGGCGATGTCGGCGGGCATCAGCACAGCGTTGTTGTTGACGAGATCGTAGGTGTTGGCCTCGTCAGCGGTGATGATGAACGTCTTGGGAATGTTGCGGAACGACAGGTAGGCGTTGACGTCCTCATCGCGAACGATGATGGTCAGACGCTTGCCCTCAAGGCCGAGAGCCTTGAGCATGGCGACGGCAGCCTTGGTGGAAGGCTTCTCGAAGCCGTAGTCGTCGACGAGCACGAGCTCGCCATCGGCCAGCTTGGCGGACAGCGCGGAGCGCATAGCCAGCTTGACCTCCTTGTTGTTCATACGCTTGGCGTAGGAACGGGGCTTGGGGGCGAAGACAACGCCACCGTGACGCCACTGGGCAGCACGGATGGAACCCTGGCGGGCACGGCCGGTGCCCTTCTGACGCCAAGGCTTCTTGCCGCCACCGGAAACCTCAGAGCGGCCCTTAGCGGACTGGGTGCCCTGACGCCAAGAGGCCATCTGGCACTTGACGATGTGGTGCATAACGTGGATGTTCGGCTCGATGCCGTACACCTCAGCGGCGAGCTCGGCCTCGGCGACCTTCTTGCCCTCGCTGTTCTTAACTTCAAACTTTGCCATTTAAGTGTTCTCCTTGGTATGACGCTGGGCTAAATGGGCTGGGCCCTTAGGCCATACGGATGGCGACGAGACCATTCTTGGCACCCGGGACAGCGCCCTTGACCAAGATGAGGTTCTGCTCGGCATCGATGCGGACAACGGAAAGGTTCTTGACGGTAACGCGCTCGTTACCCATGTGACCGGCCATCTTGACGCCCTTGAGGACGCGCGCAGGATAGGCGCACTGACCGATAGAACCGGGGTGACGCTGGAAGTGAGAACCATGCGTCATAGGACCGCGGCGCTGACCCCAGCGCTTGATGCGACCCTGGAAGCCCTTACCCTTGGAGGTACCGATGACGTCGACCTTCTCGACATCAGCGAAATCAGCGACGGTGACGACCTCGCCGACCTTGTGCTCCTCGCCGTTCTCGACGCGGACCTCACGAAGGAAGCGGACAGGCTCGACGCCAGCCTTGGCGAAGTGACCAGCCATGGGCTTGTTCACGTTCTTGGCCTTGATGTCGCCGAAACCGATCTGGACGGCGTCATAGCCGTCGGTTGCCTGAGTTTTAACCTGCGAGACAGCGCAGGGGCCAGCCTGGATGACCGTGACGGGAACGACGTTGTCGTCCTCGTCCCAAACCTGGGTCATGCCAATCTTGCGGCCGAGAATCATGCTGATCAAGATATGATCCCAACTCTCGCGTGGTCTTGGGACAATGCGTACACCACCGAGCGTACGCCCCTAGAGGACCACTACTTACACGACGTGCTCCCCAGCCTTGTATTTCGCCCGGACTACCTGACAACCCTATTAAGCAGGCATTTTGTCCAGCCAGAATACTCCCCTGGTTTCACACAGTTGTTTAGTATACACGGCTGCGGGCGTATCCATCGAGATTCATATTTCACTCACATTGTTTACGCAGGTAAAGTGCGTGGCACGTTCCCAGTGTGCGGCGGAGGGGGCGGGCCTGAGACATATTAAGGTTGCTGCTCTACAGTCCTGCTCACGACGGAGAGCACATTAAGTGCTCTCCTGTTCGTGCGGAACTCGCGACAACCTTAATATGTCTCAGGCCCGCCCCCTCCGCCGCACACTGGGAACGCCACGTTGATGTCTGCTTAACTCTGCTCGCTCAGGCTAATGACTTTGTTGAGGGTCCACAATTTGTTGCAAGGTGAACTTGCATTGGGGCGTATCGTCCTCTTCTCGCGCATCGTCAAAACCGAAGATCATGATGGCGCAGTTGGGGAGTTTTGTTGGGAGCTCAAAGCCCTCTGGGGCTGCGGCCTTGATAAATTGGCGGCTGGCGCTGCCGTGGCTTACTGCTAGGAGGGTTTCGATGCCCTCGGAGCCCATGAGATTGGTGAGGGCGCCTACCATGCGTTCTTGCAGTGCGCGGCTTCCTTCTCCTCCGAAGGGGACCAGGTCCTCGCCCGGATCCCAAACGTCGGTGGGCAGGGCGTCGTGGGGGCCTTCTTCGAAGGTGCCGTAGCTGCGCTCGATAATGCCTTCACAGGGCTCGACTGCGGCGTCCGGACCGAGGAGTTCGCATGCGACAAGACTTGCCGTGTCCATGGCTCGGCCTAAGGGTGATGAGACCACTTTGTCGGGGACGACGCTGTGGGCTTTGAGCCATGCGGCCGCTGCCCGTGCCTGCTGACGGCCCAGATCGGTGAGCGGTGAATCACAGCGACCCTGGACGAGCTTTTTGACGTTGAATTCCGTCTGGCCGTGGCGGAGTAGGTATAGGCGCTTCATGCTCTCCTCTTCTGTATAACTTGCTTTGCCGGCACAGCCCTACTCGTGGGTATGCCCTACGTAGTCTTCGTCGATCGTAATCTTGGCAATCGACTTGGGATATTCCGATTCGACCCGTTGTGCCAGCGCGTGCTTTAAGTCTTCGGCACTCATCTGCAGATCCGAGGGACGCACGCAGTCAAAGATCACGTTGGTGTGCGTGGGGCCCGGCACACAGCGCAAATCATGAATCGAAAGGCGGCTATCGATCTCTTGAGCCATAGCGTTGATGCGCAAGCGCATGCTCGCCACCTTTGGATCGTCGGTCACGATGGGGTCGTAGTGAAGTGTGACAATCATGCCGTCTTCGTTCCTAAACGACTGCTCGATGTTATCGAGCGTGTCGTGACTTTCCAGCGGGCTGGCCTCGGCTGCCATCTCGGCGTGAGCGCTTGCGAACTTCCTGCCCGGGCCGTAGTCGTGAACCATCAAATCGTGAACTCCCAAAACGCCGGGATAGCTCATGATCTTGTCTCGAATGTGCTTGACCAGCTTAGGATCGGGCGACTGACCCAAAAGCGGGCTCACCGTATCTTGAATAAGTTCAAAGCCGCTCCAGCCAATATAGGCGCCAACGGCAAGGCCAACCCATGCGTCAAGATTGATGTGCGTCACCTGCGAAACAATTGCACATGCCAGCACGGCGCCTGTGGCAAGAACATCGTTCTTGGAATCCTGGGCAGTCGCATGCAGTGTCTCGGACTCGATACGGTCGCCGAGCTTTTGGTTGAGCGCCGCCATCCACAGCTTAACAACCATCGAAAGCGCCAGGACTGCCACCAGGGCAAGCGAGAACTCGACAGGTTCGGGGTGGATGATACGCTCAAACGAGGACTTCACCAGTTCAAGGCCAATGAGAAGCACGAGCGCCGCCACGACCAGACCCGAGAGATACTCGTAGCGACCGTGGCCGTAAGGATGCTCGGGGTCGGCCGGCTTGCTCGCCAGCTTAAAGCCCAGCACGCTCACGATATTCGAGCTGGCATCGGACAGGTTGTTCATTGCGTCCGCCACGATCGAAACCGATCCCGACAGCACGCCAATTGCGCCCTTTGCAGCGCATAGTGCCACATTGGCGAGAATACACACCACGCCCGTCAACGTGCCCACGCGCGCACGGTCGCCCTGCGCACGCTTAACAATCCACTCGACCATCTACATCCGCCCCCACGGTACTATCTATATATCTATTGCTCAAACGGATTGTAGTGTAGCCACTTTGCCCCCTAGATACAAAAAGGCCGCAACCCACACGGGCCACGGCCTTGGAATGTGGCAAAGGAATTGTCCTTGTGTCGCACAGGTTTACGCGCTTGCTTCGGCCACGCTCTTCGAGGTTTCGGGCGAATCGACTCCGTCCCCCGTCGTCTGCCCCTTCGCCGGCACCACGCCAAAGCAGTAGCTCAGCGCCGCAGACACCGCAAATGCCACACCGCCGGCAGCACAGCACCACAGCAGGTTCGAGATGCCGCCCGTGGCAAAGCCAATGACCATGAGGACATTCGTCATGCCGATGGTATAGGCCGTAACGTGGCCCACGGCCGCAACAAGGCCTCCGACGGCGCCGCCAATGGCCATGCACGTCAGGCACCTGCCATATTTAAAGCCGCAACCGTACAGCGCCGGCTCGCTTACGCCGCCAAGCACGCCCGAGATTGAATAGCCCAGCATGAGCGCCTTCTCGTCCTTATCCGCAACGCGGAGCGACGCGCCAAAGGGCATGCCCCAAACCGCGAACGTTGCCATCGTCGCGGCGATCAGAATGCACGAATCCGTTCCCACACTCATAAACTGCGCATAGGCGAGCGATAGGACGACGTTGCTGACGCCCGCGATCTTTAGGAACTCCCAGCCCGCGGCAAGTCCCATGAGCGTGAGCAGCGACACAATGCCACCGGAATTGCCAAGCATAAACATAAGCTGGCCCAACAGCATGCCCAGATAGCTGCCCGCCGGCGCCGTAATACACAGCGAAACCGGAACCATAACGAGCATGGTCGCAAACGGAACGAACGAGAATGCCACGGCCTTAGGGATAACGCGCTGAAAGAAACACTCCACTCGCCATAGCGCGGGCACCGAGATGAGAACCGGAATAACAGTCGTCGTGTAATCGTTGACCGGCGCGGGAAGCAGACCATACACGGAAGTCATCGATGCCCCCGTCGTCGATGCGGCATCGACGAGCTGAAGCAGATCGGGCGCAATCAATACGCCGCCCAGCATCATGCCCAGCTGCTCCGAGCAACCGAGCTGGCGGGCGGCCGCCCAACCAAGATAAATGGGCAAAAAGTAGTAGCCGGCGTTATAGAGCCAACTGTAGAACAGGCGATAGATTTCGGAATCGGCAGACCACAGGCCCAGCATACCTTCGCCCATAATGACGGCAACGGTGCGGAACAACGCCGCGCAGACAATAAACGGCAGCGCCGACATCATGCTTTTGGACAGATAGTCCACCACGGCCATGGCGTTTGATGAAACCGTCGTTGTAAACGAGGTGTTAGAAACTTGTGACATGGAACGCCTTTCCCAATGTGACATGCGGGCTTTCCCTTTGTCACATCGTGCGGTACTGACCGATTGCGCGGTACTTTTCGTAGCGGAGGTTTGTGAGGGTCGCGTCGTCGAGTTGCCCAAGCGTATCGAAGGCATCAAATGCCGAGGACATGACGGCACCGGCGATCTCCTCATGCGACAGGCCCCTATCGTCAACGATGCCGTCGATGATGCCGAGTGCCAACAGATCGGGGGCCGTGAGCTTAAGCGCCTCGGCGGCCTCATTCGCGCGCTCGGTATCCTTCCACAGGATCGACGCACAGGCCTCGGGGCTCACGACCGAATAGGCCGAGCTCGAGAGCATCAGGATGCGGTCGGCCACGGATAGCGCCAGCGCGCCACCAGAGCCGCCCTCGCCTGTCACCACCGAGACAATCGGCGTCTTAAGGCCGCTCATCTCCATGAGATTCTGGGCAATCGCCTCGCCCTGGCCGCGCTCCTCGGCACCGATGCCGCAAAACGCGCCCGAAGTATCGACCAGGCACAGAACCGGTCGACCAAACTTTTCGGCCTGGCGCATCAGGCGACGCGCTTTGCGGTAGCCCTCGGGATGCGCCATGCCAAAGTTGCGGCGCATACGCTCTTTGGTCGTGGTGCCGCGCTCGATGGCGATGACCGTTACGGGGCGTCCGTCTTTCCAGCCAATGCCAGCCACCACAGCAGCGTCGTCGCCAAAGTAACGGTCGCCGTGCAGCTCCACAAATCCGTCCAAGCTCAGCGAGATCATCTCGCCTGCCGTGGCGCGATCTGCCGAGCGGGTCTGCTTGACAATCTCGAGCGCGGTTTTTGGTGCGGCCGAGCGCTTAAACAGGCGACCGAGCTTTTTGCCGCGGCGACCCGTATGCACAATCTCATGCGGTGCCCCCAGGCCGGGCGCGTGCCCTTCGTGCAGCGCCAGCAGCTCGCCTACCGTGAGCGCAATCTCGCCACGCGGAACAACGGCATCGCAAAAGCCGTGCTCCAGCAAAAACTCGGAGCGCTGGAATCCCTTGGGCAGGCGCTTGTGCATGTTCTGCTCGATCACGCGCGGACCGGCAAACGCCGTCAGGGCATCGGGCTCAGCCAGGATAATATCGCCCTCCATGGCAAAGCTCGCGGTTACGCCTCCGGTCGTGGGGTCGGTGAGCACCGTGATATACAGGCCGCCCGCCTCGCTGTGGCGCCTAACCGCCGCAGAAATCTTGGCCATCTGCATAAGCGATGTCACGCCCTCTTGCATGCGCGCACCGCCCGAAACGGTAAAGCCGACAACCGGCAATCCCAGCTCGGTCGCATGCTCAAATGTGCGACAGATCTTCTCGCCCACCACGGAACCCATCGAGCCCATCATAAAGTTGGCGTCCATAAAGAAGAGCGCCGTATCGCAACCGCAGATTTTGCCTCTGCCGCACACAACGGCATCGCGCTCGCCCGAACGCTCGCTCACGCTCTTGAGCTTGTCGGCATAACCGGGAAACGAGAGGAAGTCCTCCGACGCCAGATTGGCATCCCATTCCTCAAACGTGCCCTCGTCGACCGTCATGCGCATGCGCGCGCGACCGCTCACGCGAAAGTGTTTGCCGCAACGAGGGCAGACCTCGAGGTTGTCGTGTAGGCGTGCCTCATCGATCACGCGGCGGCACTCCGGGCACTTGATAAACACGTGGCGCGCGGGAAACTCGGCGCACGACTCGGTCATCGGTCCCTCGAGGACGTTGACCGTCTTCGCTTTTCTATTCATCAGCATAGAGATGCCCCATCAGATCGGTGTGATACATGCCCGACAAGAACTCGTCGTTTGCCAGCACGTCGAGCTGAAGCTCGCTGTTTTCGCTCACGCCCTCAATCACGAGCTCGCCCAGGGCCGAGCGCATCTTGCGAATGGCGCCGTCACGCGTGGGCGCACACACGATGAGCTTGCCAAGCATGGAGTCGTAGTACGGCGGAACGTTCGCACCGGTAAACATGGCGGAATCCCAGCGCACGCGCGGACCACCCGGCACACGCAACGCGGTGACCGTTCCGCATGACGGCAGAAAGTCCGGCGTTTCGGCATTGATGCGGCACTCCATGGCGTGGTTGCGGACCGGCATATCCTCCTGCTCAAAGGGCAGAGGCTGGCCGGCTGCCACGCGCAGCTGCCACTTGACCAAGTCGGTATCGGTCACAAACTCCGTAACCGGATGCTCCACCTGCAAGCGCGTGTTCATTTCCATAAAGTAGAAATTGCCGTCGTCCGAATACAGAAACTCGATGGTACCGGCTCCTTCGTAGCCGACGGCACGAGCCAGGTCACGCGCTGCCTTGTGCATGCGAGCACGAATGTCGTCGTGTCCGTCGAGGCACGGCGCGGGGCTCTCCTCGATCAGCTTTTGGTTGCGACGCTGCACCGAGCACTCGCGCTCGCCAAGCGAAAACACATGGCCCTGCTTATCGGCCATAATCTGCACCTCAACGTGGTGCGCCGGCGCGACGAACTTCTCCATGTAGCACTCGCCGTCGCCAAAAACGGCCTCGCCCTCGGCGCGTGCTTCAGTAAAGGCCTTTGCCGCGTCTTCCACGCGCTCGACCTTGCGAATACCGCGACCGCCGCCACCTGCACGCGCCTTGATGAGCACGGGGCAGCCAATGCGCTCGGCCTCGGCCGTCGCCTCCTCGGGGCTTTTGAGCAAATCGCAGCCCGGCACGATGGGCACGCCCGCCGCGGCGGCCGTTCGACGCGCGGCGTCCTTGTCGCCCATGCTGTCGATCACCCCGGCCGAAGGACCGACAAACGCCAGGCCATACTTGTCGCAGTCGCGCACGAAGCTCGCCTTCTCGGAGAAAAAGCCATAGCCGGGATGAATTGCCTTAGCTCCCGACTTTACGGCACAGGTGAGCACGGCATCGTCGTTGAGGTAGCTCTCGGCAAGACGCGGGCCGCCGATGCAATATGCCTCGTCGGCAAGCTGCACGTGCAGCGCGTCCGCATCGGCCGTGGAATAAACGGCGACGGTCTTGATGCCCATATCGCGGCACGCGCGGATAACACGGACCGCGACTTCGCCGCGGTTGGCGATGAGCACTTTGTCGAACATGAAGCCTTCCTTAACTTTCGTGCATGAGTGCAAAAGACATATCGGCGCGACAGCAAACCTCACCGTTGACGCTCGCAGTACCCGTCGCAAAGCGGAACGGCCCGCGCGCACGCGTGATGGAGCACACCAGATCCACCGTGTCGCCCGGGCGCACCGGACGCTTAAAGCGCGCCTTGTCCAGACTCGTGTAGAACGGCGTCGCGCCGCGCGCCTCCTCATCGCCCATCAGTAGCACGCAACAGTTTTGGGCGAGCATCTCGCACTGAATCACGCCGGGGACGACCGGGTTTCCCGGAAAATGCCCCTGCAAAAAGTACTCGTCGCCCGTAATCGTGATCTTGCCGTGGGCCTCGTCGCCCACCAGCTCGGCTTCGTCGAGCAAAAGCATCGGTTCGCGATGCGGCAACAGCTTCTTGAGCTCTTCTTTGTTCATGGACATCACCTATCCGATCCTCATAAGGCAGCTGCCAAACTCCACGAGGTCGCCGTCGGCCACGCAGATCTCGAGCACCTCGCCGTCTGCCTCGGCCGTCACCTCGTTGAGAACCTTCATGGCCTCGATGATGCAGAGGGTCTCACCGGCCTTGACCTTGGAGCCCACGTGCACAAACGGCTCGTCGCCCGGCGCCGGGGCAGCATAGAAAACGCCGACCATGGGAGCGGTCACCTCGCTGCCCTTAGGCTCCGGTGCGGCGGCAGGCATGGCGACAGGAGCCACCGCCGGAGCAGTCACGGCACCCGGCATAGGCATGGGCACGGCAACCGGCTGCGCGGCGCTCGCGCGCTCGAGTTCGACCGCGGTGCCATCGGGCTCCTCAACGCGTACGCGCGTGAGGCCGCGGTCCTCCATAACATCGGCTATCTCGGCAAGTCTTTTGGAATCCATGCTCTAGCTCCTCGTATATCTACGCAGCGCGATGGCGGCGTTGTGTCCGCCAAAGCCCAGGTTGGTCGAAAGCGCCCAGGTAAGGTCGGCGCGAACCGCGCGATTGGGCGTGTAGTCAAGATCGCAGGCGGGATCGGGCGTGTGGTAGTTAATGGTCGGAGGCACCACGCCCTGCTCGAGCGCCATGGCACAGGCCATGACCTCGATGGCACCCGTGGCACCGATCATGTGGCCGGTCATCGACTTGGTCGACGAGACGTGCGCGGCGCGCGCCGCGTCCTCGCCGAGCGCTCGCTTGATGCCCGCCGTCTCGGACGAATCGTTGAGCTTGGTCGAGGTACCGTGGGCATTGATGTAGAGACCCTCGGAAGGCTTGACGTCACCCTCGGCAACCGCCAGCGATATCGCGCGGGCAATGCCGGCAGCCTCGGGATCGGGGCTCGTGATGTGATAGGCATCATCGGTGTTGCCGTAGCCCACGACCTCGGCATAAATGTGCGCACCGCGCGCCTGCGCATGTTCCATGCTCTCGAGCACGAGCACGCAGGCGCCCTCGCCCATCACAAAGCCGTCGCGGTCTGCATCGAACGGACGGCAGGCCGTCGCGGGATCGGGGTTGGTGGTCAATGCGCGGCAGGACGTAAAGCCCGCAACGGCATCGGGGATAATTGCGGCCTCGGCGCCGCCGGCGAGGATCGCGTCGGCATAGCCGTGCTTGATGGCGCGGAACGCCTCGCCCACCGCATGGGCCGAGGTTGCGCACGCGGTCACCACGGGCAGGGTCGGGCCCTTTGCCTTGTGGCGGATTGCGATATTGCCCGATGCCATGTTGGGGATCATCATCGCGATCATATAGGGCGATGCGCGGCGGGGCCCACGTTCGGCAATCGTATGGACGTTGTCGACGAGCGTCGTCATGCCGCCCACGCCCGAGCCCACGTAGACGCCCAGGCGCTCGCGATCGATGGCGCCTTCGACATCAAAGCCCGCATCGTGCATGGCTTCGTCCGAAGCCGCCATCGCAAACTGAACGCAGGGGTCGAGATGCTTGGCGTCACGCTTGCCAAAGTACTCGTTGCCGTCAAAGCCCTTGACCTCGGCTGCCACCTTGACGGCAAACGCATCGGTATCGAAGTGCGTGATCGGGCCGATGCCGCACGTGCCGGCGCACATGGCCGCCCAGGTGGCAAGCGCGGTGTTGCCGAGCGGCGACACGGCACCGATGCCGGTGATTGCAACTCTCTGTTCCATCATGGTCTCCTCATTCAAGCCGTTGTTCGGCCCTGGTTTCTACATCGCCATTCCGCCGTCGACGCGCACGACCTCGCCCGTAATGTAGGCAGCCGCATCACTCGCCAAAAAGCGCACCACGCCGGCCACTTCCTCGGGACGCGCCATGCGCCTCAGGGGAATCTGCTCCTCGCACGCCGCACGCACCTTATCCGATAGCTTTGCCGTCATATCGGTCTCGACAAACCCGGGTGCGACCGCGTTCACTCGTACGCCGCGGGGCGCAAGCTCGCGCGCCACCGCCTTGGTCAGGCCGATCACGCCCGCCTTGGAGGCAGCGTAGTTGGCCTGCCCGGCATTGCCCATCAGGCCCACAACCGAGCTCATGTTGACGACGCAGCCGCCGCGCTGGCGCATAAAGGTCTTGGTGAGCGCGCGCGTCGTGTTAAACGTTCCTTTAAGATTGACATCGAGCACGCGATCGAAGGCGTCATCGCCCATGCGCATGAGCAGGCCATCGCGGGTGATGCCAGCGTTGTTGACGAGCGCCCAAATGGAGCCAAAGTCGTTGAGGACCGCTTCCACGCACGCGTTGACGGCAGCGGGGTCGGCCACGTCACATTGATATGAGCGCGCCGTGGCGCCAGCCGCCTCGCAGGCGTCGCACGTCTCACGCGCCGCATCGACGCTGCCGACATAGACGACGGCGATATCGTAGCCATCCTCCGCCAGACCGATAGCGCAGGCGCGGCCGATACCCCGCGAGCCGCCCGTGACCAGTGCCACGCGACGTGAGTCGTTGCGCTCGAGCGCGCCATTGTTCAAGTTGCCCATGTCATTCCTTTCGGGTTACAGCCCTGTGGACTATGCGAGCTCGTCGGCAATAGCTGCGACCTGCTCGGCCGTCTCGCACGAATACACACGAACGTCGCTCAGCGTACGCTTGACCAGGCCCGACAGCGTTTTGCCAGGGCCGACCTCAATAAACGTGTCGATGCGCTGCTCCTGCAGAGTGTGCAGCGTGTCGACCCAGCGCACGGCATGGCTCACCTGGTTGGCCAAGACATCCGATGCCGCTCGCGGGTCCGCCGGATAGGGCGCCGCCGTCATGTTTGCCATGACCGGAATCAGCAGCGGAGACGGCGCGTGGCCGAATTGGATATACGTCGCCAGCCCCTCTGTCGCCTCGGCCATATAGGGGCTATGAAATGCACCCGACACCGCGACCTTCATGGCGCGGCCGCCAGCCTCTTTTACTAGGACGTCGAGGGTCTGCAGCGCATCGGGCGCTCCGGCCACAACCGTCTGCTGGGGACTGTTGTAGTTGACCGGCCAGCAGTCCTCGCCGGCCTGCGCAGCCAGGTTCTCGACTTGCGCAGCATCAAGTTTGATGACGGCGCGCATGCCGCCGGGGTGACGCTCGGCCGCCGTGGCCATCAATGCCGCGCGCTCACACACGAGCTCAAAACCCGCTCGCGTATCGAATGCCCCCGCAAAGGTGAGTGCAGCGACCTCGCCCAGCGAGAATCCCGCACAGGCGGCAGGCACCACGCCGCGCTCGCGCAGGGCGACGGCGACAGCCAAGTCGTGCACGAACACGCAAGGCTGCGTGTTCTCGGTCTGCGAGAGCTCCTCCTTGGAGGCACTCCGGCACTGCTCGCTGGTCCCCGGGCGCACCTCGTCGGCAATGGTGAACACCTCGGCGGCCGCCGGCGATGTCTCGATCAGGTCGACGCCCATCGCGGGGTGTTGGGCACCCTGGCCGGCAAACAGAAACGCTACGCTACCCATGCGCACGCACCCTTCAGGACGCGCTCGGCGCCATCGACCAGGTCGTCAACGATTTCGCGTGCGCTCTGGCGCTCGTTGACCATGCCGGCAATCTGTCCACACAAAAACGAACCCTCTTCGTAGTTGCCGTCCTTGGCGGCCTTACGCAGCGCACCGGTTCCCATAGCACCGAGCTCCTCGGCACTCGCGCCGGAACCCTCGCTCTTGGCGTAGGCGTTGGTGAAGGGGCTCTTGAGGGCGCGCACCGGATGTCCCGTCGAGCGACCAGTCGCACGCGTCGAAGTGTCGTTGGCCTTCAGGACCATCTCCTTGTACTGCTCCGATACGGTACACTCGTCTGCGACCAGAAAGCGCGTACCCACCTGCACGCCTGCGGCGCCCAGCATAAAGGCGGCCGCCACGCCGCGGCCGTCGGCAATACCGCCGGCGGCCACAACGGGAATGTCGACCGCATCGACGACCTGCGGCACCAGTGCCATCGTCGAGGTCTCGCCAATATGGCCGCCCGATTCGGTACCCTCGGCAACAACCGCCGTGGCTCCACGACGTGCCACGAGGCGCGCCAGCGCCACCGAGGCAACGACCGGGATGACCTTGATGCTCGCCTCGTTCCACGCCTTCATGTACTTGGCGGGATTGCCGGCGCCCGTCACGACGACCGGCACTCGCTCGTCAATCACGACCTGTGCAACCTCGTCGGCAAACGGGCTCATGAGCATGACGTTGACGCCAAAGGGCTTATCCGTCTTGGCGCGCAGCTCATGAATCTGGTCGCGAAGCCAGTTGGCGTCGGCGTTCATGGCCGCGATGATGCCTAAGCCACCCGCCTCGGACACTGCGGACGCCAGCGAGGCATCGGCAATCCAGGCCATACCGCCCTGGAACACGGGCTTTTCGATGCCGAGCAGATCGCAGAGAGGAGTCTTGAGCATCTCTACTTCTCCAATGCCGCCTCGACCGTATCGGCGAACTCGCCGACCGTCTTGGGGTTCTCCTCGGTATCGAGCTGGATGCCAAACTCGTCCTCGACGGCAACGAGGATCTCGACGGTGCCCAGGCTGTCGAGACCAATCTCCTCGAGCGTGGACTCGGGCTTCATCTCGACATCGTCAAGACCGGCGGTCTCGCGGATAACGTCGCAAACGCGCTCGAAGGTCTTCTGATCTGCCATGGTAGTTCTCCTTTGGTTGTGCCCTAGGGCGTTTTTATTTCCTATGTGCGACTACTTCCAACGAAGCAGATAGCCACCTATATCCAGACCGGCGCCAAATCCAACCAAGGCGATGGTGTCGCCTGTGTGAAGTGCACCGGCGTTTGCCAGCCGGTCGAGGGCAAGCGGAATGCATGCGCTCGAAATGTTGCCGGTCTCGCGCAACGTGCGAACCACGCGCTCGTCCGGCACGCCCAGGCGCTTGACCGCCTGGCTCAGGATTCGTTCGTTAGCCTGATGGAATACAAAATGATCGATGTCTTCGACCAAAATGCCCGCATCGATCGCAAGCTTATGGACCGTGTCGCAGATGGCATTGACGCCAAACTTGAAGACGCGACGGCCGTTCATGGACAGCACACTCTCGCCATCTGCGGAGGCCTTAAACGGCGAGGTGCCGACCAGTCCGGGAACGCGCAACGTCTCGACGTCGGGCGCCGTCGAAAGCTCAACAGCAAGGGGATTCTCTCCCCCAGCCTCTATGACCGCAGCACCCGCGCCATCGCCAAAGAGCACGCACGTGGCACGGTCGGTCCAATCGAGCGCGCGCGTCATCTGCTCGGCGGCAACGACCAGCACGTGCTTGGCGCGACCGCGGGCGATATAGCCCTCGGCGACATCGAGCGCAAATACGAAGCCGGCACAAGCCGCCGAAACGTCGAAGGCCTGACATGTGGCACCCAGGCGCTCAGCAACGGCGCACGCTTCGGCAGGAACGAGATGATCGCCCGTCGTCGTCGAGCAGACGATAAGATCCAGCTGGCTCGCATCGATTCCGGACGTCTGGAGCGCTTGCTCGCTCGCTGCCACGGCAAGGTCGTCGAGCGACTCGGTGGTGCACACATGGCGGCTCTTGATCCCCGTGCGGGTAAAAATCCACTCATCCGAGGTATCGAGGAACTCGGACAGCTCGTCATTGGAAACGCTGCGCTCGGGAAGCGCCGAGCCTGTTCCAAGAATCGTGAAACCCATCACTAACCTCCTTTGGATTGTTGACGTGTTTACATCGACCAAGAGAGGATAGCGCATTTCAGTCGTTGTTGACGTGTTAACATTAAATTGTCCAATTGCGACAAAGGCTTCACATTGTGTCTATCTCTCGACACCATTGCGCGATTGCCTTATTAACTTAGGAGGTAGCAGCTGTTATGGATTCTCGTTTAACGATAGTCGACGTAACCGGATCGACCAACGATGACCTGCTCGAAGCAGGAAAACAGGGAGAGCCGCACGGCACGGGACTTGCCGCCCGGACTCAGACGGCAGGACGCGGCCGGCGCGGCCACAAGTGGGATTCAACCGCCGGCAACCTATTGCTTTCGATTGTCCTGCGTCCATGCGTTAATCCTGCAAAGTACTCTGGTCTTGCCGCCATCAGCGGCTTAGCGGTGCTCGAGGCGCTCGAAAAGCAGGGTCTTGCAAACGAGATTGGCCTCAAATGGCCCAACGACCTGGTCGCGCGAGGACGCAAGCTCGGCGGCATTCTGGTCGAGGCCGCACGCGATAACGAAGGCAAACCTTTCGCCGTCTGCGGCATTGGCGTCAACGTAAACTACACGCCCCAAGAGGTGCCCGATGGCGGCCTGGCGGCAATTGGCCTCTCGGATCTCAACGAGAACGTTCCCGCCGTCGACATGCTCCTCGATGAGGTCTATCACGCAGTTATAGACGCTGTAGATGCCTGGGCAGAGCGCCTCACCGCCAAGGAAGAAGACGCCGGTCCGCTCGCGCCCGTCCACGATGAATATATCGCTCACCTCAATTGGATCGGGGAGCACGTTATCGCCCGCTCCCCCGCTGGGGACGAGCTGGCGCGTGGCATCTTTCAAACGGTCGATGGCTTTGGTCGCGCGTGCATCGAAACGGAAGACGGCTTTCGATCCTTCCATTTTGAGGAGGCATCGCTGCGTCCCTTGAGCGAATAGGGCGCCGCAACCACCTACTCGGCAGCATTACCCCACAGTCCAAACCATCATTCAAAACAAAAGGGCCCCGCTGCCGTAGCGGCAGCGGGGCCCTTTGAGCTATGAGCGATATCGCTTAGAGCTTGATGTCGATGTCGACGCCAGCGGGGAGGTCGAGACGCATGAGCGAATCAACGGTGCCCGAGGTGGGGTCGAGGATGTCGATGAGGCGCTTGTGGGTGCGCATCTCGAACTGCTCACGGGAGTCCTTGTTCACGTGCGGCGAGCGGATAACCGTGTACAGGTTGCGCTCGGTGGGCAGGGGGACAGGACCGGAAACGCGAGCGCCGGTCTTCTGAGCGGTCTCGACGATGAGCTTCGCGGACTGATCGACGACCTCGTGATCATAGCCCTTGAGGCGAATGCGGATCTTCTGGGTAGCCAACTTAAACCTCCAAAGAGTGCGAGAGATGTTCTCGCGGATTACGTAACAGGGAGCTCGAACTTAGGCGTTCTTGCTCATGACCTCGTCCACGATGGACTTGGGCGCGGGCTCATAAGAGTCGAACTGCATCGTGTAGGATGCACGGCCCTGGGTCTGGGAGCGAAGGTCGGTAGCGTAACCGAACATCTCGCCCAGCGGCACCTTGGCACGGATGAGCTTGCTGTTCTTGCGATCCTCCATGCCCTCGATCTTGCCGCGGCGACCGGAGAGGTTGCCCATAACGTCGCCCATGTACTGCTCGGGGGTCTCGACCTCGACAGCCATGATCGGCTCGAGCAGCTGCGGATCGGACTTCTTGAGGGCGTCCTTGATAGCCATGGAACCGGCGATCTTGAAGGCGGCCTCGGAGGAGTCGACCTCGTGGTAAGAACCGTCGAACAGGGTGACCTTAACGTCGAGGACCGGGAAGCCGGCGATAACACCGGTGTTCAGGGCCTCCTGGATGCCCTTGTCGATGGACGGGATGTACTCCTTGGGCACGACGCCGCCGACGATAGCGTTGACGAACTCGTAGCCGAAGCCCTCCTCCATCTTCTCGAGCTTGATGACGGCGTGGCCGTACTGACCGCGACCGCCGGACTGACGGACGAACTTGCCCTCAGCCTTCTCGACGTCGTGACCAGCGGTCTCGCGGTAGGCAACCTGGGGCTTACCAACGTTAGCGTCAACCTTGAACTCGCGGAGCAGACGGTCGACGATGATCTCGAGGTGCAGCTCGCCCATGCCGGCGATGATGGTCTGGCCGGTCTCGTGGTTGGTGGACACCTGGAAGGTCGGGTCCTCTTCGGCGAGCTTGGTCAGAGCCAGGGACATCTTGTCCTGCTCGGCCTTGGTCTTGGGCTCGATGGCAACGTCGATAACGGGCTTAGCGAACTCGATCTTCTCGAGGACGATCTCCTTGCCCTCGGCGCACAGGGTGTCACCGGTGGTGGAGTTCTTGAAGCCGACGCAAGCGACGATGTCGCCAGCGGCAGCGTCGTCACGGTCGATACGCTCGGCAGCGTTCATCTCGAGGATGCGGCCGAGGCGCTCGCGCTGACCGTTGGAAGCGTTGACCACGTAGGAGCCGGACTCGGCGCGGCCGGAGTAAACGCGGACATAGGTGAGCTTACCGACGAACGGGTCGGTCATGATCTTGAAGACCAGGCCGGAGAAGGGCTCGTCGAAGGAAGGATGACGCTGAATCTCCTCGCCGGTGTCCGGATCGGTACCGGTGACGGCCTCGACGTCGAGCGGGCTGGGCAGGTAGTCGACGACAGCGTCGAGCAGCTCCTGAACGCCCTTGTTCTTGTAGGCGGAACCCACGAAGACGAGGTTGAGCTCGTTGGCCAGAACGCCCTTGCGCAGAGCAGCCTTGAGCTCCTCGACGGTGAAGTCCTCCTCCATGAGAATCTTCTCCATGAGCTCGTCGTCAAAGCTGGCAGCAGCGTCGAGGAGCTCCTCGCGCTTGGTGGCAGCGATGTCGGCAAACTCAGCCGGGATCTCGTCCATCGGCTCGGGGTAGGTCATGCCCTTCTCGTCGGCCTTGAAGTCCCATGCAGTCATGGTGACCAGGTCGATGACGCCCCAGAAGTTGTCCTCGGCGCCCATCGGGACCTGAGCGGCCACGGCGTTAGCGTCGAGACGATCCTTCATGGTCTCGATAGCGTTGAAGAAGTCAGCGCCCACGCGGTCATACTTGTTGATGAAGGCGATGCGGGGGACGTTGAAGGTAGAAGCCTGACGCCAAACGGTCTCAGACTGGGGCTGAACGCCGGCAACGGCGTCGAAGACGGCGACAGCGCCATCGAGGACGCGCAGGCAGCGCTCGACCTCGGCGGTGAAGTCAACGTGGCCCGGGGTGTCGATGATCTGGATGCGGTAGTCCTTACCGTCCTTGTTCCAGAAGCACGTGGTAGCAGCGGAGGTAATGGTTACGCCGCGCTCCTGCTCCTGAACCATCCAGTCCATGGTGGCAGCGCCCTCATGGACCTCACCGATCTTGTGGGTCTTACCGGTGTAGTAAAGAATACGCTCGGTCGTGGTGGTCTTACCGGCATCGATGTGGGCCATGATGCCGATGTTACGGGTATCGGAAAGCTTGTACTTAGGCTTAGCCATGTTAGTTCCTTACCTTAACTTACCAACGATAGTGAGAGAACGCGCGGTTGGCCTCGGCCATCTTGAAGACGTCCTCACGCTTCTTGACGGAAGCGCCCAGGCCGTTGGAAGCGTCGAGGATCTCGTTGGCGAGACGCTCGGCCATGGTCTTCTCCTTGCGAGCGCGGGAGAAGTTGACGATCCAGCGGATGCCCAGAGCGGTGGAACGACGGGAGTTGACCTCCATCGGGACCTGATAGGTAGCGCCACCGACACGCTTGGGCTTAACCTCGAGCGTGGGCTTGACGTTGTCCATAGCCTTCTTGAAGGTAGCGAGAGCGTCGCCACCCTCGGACTTCTCGGCAACGATCTCGAAAGCGGTGTAAACGATGCGCTCAGCGGTGGCCTTCTTGCCGTCAAGAAGGACCTTGTTGATGAGCTGAGTCACCAGGCGGTTGTTGTAAACGGCGTCAGGCTGAACCTCACGACGATTAGCTGCTGCACGACGCGGCATGTGAAATCTCCTTAAGTGTCTACCGTGCGGCGCTTAGGCGGCACACGGCGAAAGTATCAAAACGTTATCTGGCTTATTTGGCCTTGGGGCGCTTAGCACCGTACTTGGAACGGGCCTGCATACGGTTCTGGACCGGAGCAGCGTCGTAGGCGCCACGGATGACGTGATAACGGACACCAGGGAGGTCACGGACACGACCGCCGCGGACGAGCACGATGGAGTGCTCCTGCAGGTTGTGGCCCTCACCCGGGATGTAAGCAGTAACTTCGATGCCGTTGACAAGGCGAACACGGGCAACCTTACGAAGAGCCGAGTTCGGCTTCTTGGGGCTCGTGGTGAAGACGCGGGTGCACACGCCGCGCTTCTGGGAGTTGTGCTGCAGAGCAGCGTTCTTGGACTTCTTGGGCACGGAACGACGGCCCTGGCGAACCAGCTGGTTAATAGTAGGCAAAGCGTACTCCTTCTCGAATGATTCCAGCTTTCTGTAAAGTGCAACGGCTTGAATCGAGGGGTCAGCATCCCCCTACGAAACACGCAGTTCGATAGGATACGTGGCGTTAGCTGTGCCGTCAACAGACCACGCCGCCGGGCGTATCCAAAAATTGGTACATTTCCGCAAAGCCTACACAAAAGGAATCCCCTCCTGTGCGCTTGGGAGGATTCCCGGATCGGGCGGCCCAGGTTTTAAGTTTGCTGCTCTACAGTCCTGCGCAAGACGGAAAGCACATTAAGTGCTTTCCTTTGCGTGCGGAACTCGCGACAAACTTAAAACCTGGGCCGCCCGGTCCGGGAATCCGACGTGCTCGTTGGGGCAACGCCACCTGCCAAAAAGGGACAGGTTTATTTTGGTCGGTTTTATCTGGGGAAACGTCGCGCTCCGGCGGTGATCTGCTTTCGTCTTTCGCATGGAAATCGGCGGCGTTTTCGGAAGTATATCGCTCGGTCTAACCGTCCATTTAATGCAAAATGGGCCGCCTCCCCTAGTAGGAAGCGGCCCCAAATCTTACGAATAGATGATGGTAAAGGGTACTTCTGTTTCGGTCTCTCCTGTTGATGTGTATCTCGTGCCCTCAAGCGTTACTGAGACCACTTGATCGACATTGATCAGTTTTGTCGGCACCCAAATGTTCTCTCCGCTATTGCGTGCCATCGAAACATAGAAATTGTACGCCCCTGCGTCGTCATCTTCGATAATCTGCTCCGATCCATCCTTGTAGCTGACGGTCAGTTTATGATCAACTGCTTCATAGCCCAGATCATCGATGTGCGTCTGGATGGAAAACGGGCTAATCTCGAGAGGCGAGTCATCAGAGCGGAGTTCCTTTGTATCGACGTGCGCTCCGGCGTTAAACTCTGGCGTCGATACCTCGATCACCTTCGCATCCTCACCTTTGCCCTCCGTCCAGCTGATATTCCAGGTGACCGCATGTCCCAAATCTCGCTCGCGATTCCACGAGGCAAAGTACATCGTGCCATTAATGACCGTGTCGCTTGATGTGTCCTTATCAATTGTGCAGCGTGTGTCAGCCCATTCCTCGCCGAAGTTCATGCTGGGTGTACCGATGCCTTGTTCTTCTTCACCATAGAGAACAAGTTCGCCTGTCTCTGCTGCCGGCTTGTAGTAGTTAACGCCATTTGGATTGGACAACGTAAACGTCACGGCTCCGCAGCCGTTTTGGTCAATAGCCATCTCATGGATATCAAGCGTATAGCCGTTACCCTCGACGGACAGATTAACCTCCTGGACTGCACCCTCCAGGCTTTGGGGCGCGATGCCATCACCAAACTCTCTGGTGTAGGTATATTTAGTTCCCGATGAGCCTCCGTTGGTCCAGGTAATGGAATCCCCATTGCCGTGGTTTCCCCAGGCTGAGGCAAAATAGCTGGAATTAACAACGGCGTAGGCGACCCCTCCGGTCGCCAACACTCCGGCAAGACATCCGATTACGGCAACATACAGAGGTTTCGCGTGACCCTTTCGACGAAGCGGCTTTCCAGCCGCAGCATCAATAACACGGTCGGCAAGATCGCTATCGGCTTGGATGGACTCGAAGGCCTGCTTGATTTGATTGGATTTCACGGTCGCCCTCCTCTAGGATGAATTTGAGCTTCGATCGACCACGAGCTAAACGCGTTCGAGCGGTCGCGGCTGGCACATGCAGTAACTCGGCAATCTCTGAGGTCGAAAAGCCCAGATAGTAATAGAGCACGATGGGAACACGGAATCGCTCCGGAAGTCGCATAACGTCTGACAGGACCGCCTTGGACTCCTCCTGCGCCGTCGAAAGCGAATCGGCCAGGTTCTCAATATCCTCCACACGCCTCCATGGCTTTCGAAAGAGCGATTTGCATTCATTGATCGTGACCCGGATAAGCCAGCGGCGAAGATGCTCCCGACTTTCAAAGTGTCCATCGCTTTTGAGCAACTTAAGAAAGACGTCTTGTGCAACATCGTCGGCATCGGCGCGATCGCGCAGGTACGTCAATGCGATTCGAAACACGACATCCCGGTGATCTTCGACCGCCTGTCTAAAAGCTTGTTCTTCCATAATCACCTCCCGGTGATGCTGATATTTCTTGCTGAGGCCCTCACCATAGATACGCTCTGGCCGGACGAAATGTTTCAAATTCAAGCAGGAATAACCTACCAAAATAAACCTATCCCTTTTTGGCAGGGGACCAATGGAACGCAACAGGTTGAGTATACGCAAGCGAGCGGCCCCCAGAGCGTACAAGGTGGCATGAAAAAGGCAGGGCATTGACCTTTTGGTCATGCCCTGCCTTTTGAATGACAGATTGTAGCTCTGGGGGCCGCGCAGCGACGGAGGTCGCCGCCGTTCGTTAGAACGGCGGAACTAGTTACTCCTCGTCGTTGTCCTTGGCCTCTTCGGCGTCGTCGGTGTCCACGAGCTGGTTGAGCAGCTCGTCGAGGGACGCCATGTCCTCGTTGATGGCACCGTTGGCGGGAGCCTTCTTGTCGTCGATCGGAGCGCCCAGGAGCTCCTCGTCGGCGTCGGCGTGATGCGTCGGCGCGGCAGAGGTGCCCAGCAGGATGTCGTCCGGACCGTCGGGGCTAAAGACCATCTGCAGCAGCTGCGAGAGGTCTTCCTCGTCGGCAACGTCGTCGTTGTTCTCGAGGATGTAGAGCAGGTCGTGGGCCTCGAGGCCGTCACGGAGCTCCTCGATCGCCTTGGCACCGATGCCATCGATGCGCAGCAGATCTTCCTCGGACTTGCCGACCAGGTCGCCGACCGTCTCGATGCCGACCTCGCTGAACTTGTTGGTCCAGCGCTGCGACACGCCCAGGTCGTCGAACAGGTACAGGCGAGCCTTCTCGGCGGAGATGGTGTGGCCGTTGCGGGTGAACGAACCGTCAGCACCACCGAACTCGTCGTAGCCGGCCCAGTCGAGCTGCTGCGGGAGCTGCTCGTCCAGGTCCTTGAGCTCCACAGGAGCCCACTCGGGCAGCGACTTGGCGTTGGGCGAAGCCGGGCCGTCGATGTCCACGTAGCCGTCGGCCGTACGATACGTCAGCTTGGCGTTGGCGTACGGCTTGAGGCCGGTACCGGCCGGGATCTTCTTACCGACGATGACGTTGGACTTAAGGTCGAGCAGGTGGTCGACCTTGCCCTCGATGGCAGCCTCGGTAAGGACGCCGGCGGTACGGATGAACGAAGCGCTCGACAGCCAGGAGTCGATGTTGGACGCGACCTTGAGCGTACCCAGGATGACGGGCTCGGCCACAGGAGCCTGACCGCCCAGACGGGCAACGCGCTCGACCTCGTCGGCGAACTCGTAGCGGTCGACGTACTGACCAAGCAGGTACTTGGAGTCACCGGGGTTGGTGATCTGAACGCGACGCAGCATCTGACGTGCGAGCACCTCGATGTGCTTGTCGTTCAGGTCGACGCCCTGGCTGGTGTAGACGTCCTTGACGCTCTCGACGAAGGTGTGCATCGTCGACTCGATGTCGGTCAGCTTGCGCAGGTTGCGGAAGTTGACGAAGCCCTTGGTGATCTGGTCGCCGGCGCGAACCTCGCAGCCGTCCTCGATCTCGGGCATAAAGCGAACCGAAGCGGGGACGCGACGCTCGTCGAGGACACGGGTGTGGTCCTCGGAGTCGGTGAGCGTCAGCACGTACTCGGACTTCTCGGGCTTAATCGAGAGGTGGCCGGAGTACGGAGCCAGCTCGGCCTCGCGACCCAGAATCTTCTCGTTGACGTTGCCGACGATATCGAACATACGGCTGACCGTAGGCAGACCCTGCGTAATATCGTCGACGCCAGCGACGCCGCCGGAGTGAATGGTACGCATCGTAAGCTGCGTACCGGGCTCGCCGATGGACTGGGCGGCAATAATGCCGACCGCGGTACCGATGGCGACCGGACGACGGGTGGAAAGATCCCAGCCGTAGCACTTCTGGCACACGCCGTACTTGGAGCGGCAAGTGAGCAGCGCGCGGAGCTTGACCTTCTTAAGGCCGGCATCGACCATCTTCTGAATGTCGGCAACCTTCTCGATGTAGCCGTCCTGCTCAAAGAGCACGGTGCCATCGGGAGCCACGACGTCCTCGATGAAGCAACGGCCGACGAGGTCGGTGTTGAGGTCGGTGGTGCCGGGGATGATGAGGTTGTAGGTGACGCCCTCGTGCGTGCCGCAGTCCTCCTCGCGGACGATGACGTCCTGGGCCACGTCGACCAGACGACGGGTCAGGTAACCAGAGTCCGAGGTGTGGGATGCGGTATCGACCAGGCCCTTACGGGCGCCGTAGGTCGAAATGAAGTACTCGAGCGGCAGCAGGCCCTCGCGGAAGTTCGCCTTAATGGGAAGGTCGATCGTCTCGCCGGACATGTCTGCCATCAGGCCACGCATGCCGCCGAGCTGACGCAGCTGGGTCTTAGAACCACGGGCGCCGGAGTCGGCCATCATGTACAGCGGGTTCTCCTCGTCGAACATGTCGAGCATGAGCGCTGCGACCTTGTCGGTACAAGCGGTCCACTCGTTAACGACTTCGATGTGGCGCTCCGTCTCGTTGATGAAGCCCTCCTCGAAGTACTCGTTGATCTGGTCGACGTTGGCCTGGGCGCGGTCGAGCAGCTCCTGCTTCTCGGCAGGGATGAGAGCGTCCCACACCGAGATGGTGAGGCCGGCGCGGGTAGCGTAGTGGAAGCCGGAGTACTTGATGGCGTCGAGGATCGGGCCGACCTTGGCCTCGGGGTAACGATCACAGCAGTCCGCAACCAGCTTGGCCACATCGCCCTTGACCATCTTGTAGTTCATGAACTCGTAGTCTTCGGGCAGGCACTGGCGGTTGAAGATGATGCGGCCGATAGAGGTCTCGAAGCGCGCGGTCTTATTGCCGGTGACATCGTAGTCGACAAACTCGTTCTTGCCGTTCTTGACGCGGAAGATACGGGTGCCGTCCTCATTGATGACGTTGGCATCGGCAGCGGACACGCGGACCTGGATCTTGGCCTGCATGTCGACCTCGGAGCGGCAGTCATAGGCGTGCAGCGCGTCGTCGAAGCTCGAGAACACGTGGTTCTCGCCCGGCAGACCCTCGCGGACCTGGGTCAGGTAGTACACACCGATGATCATGTCCTGCGAAGGGATGTTGACCGGCTTGCCGGATGCCGGCGAGCGCAGGTTGTTCGCAGAGAGCATGAGCACGCGGGCCTCGGCCTGAGCCTGGCTGGACAGCGGCACGTGGACAGACATCTGGTCGCCGTCGAAGTCGGCGTTGAAGGGCGAGCAGACCAGCGGGTGCAGGTGGATAGCCTTGCCCTCGACCAGCACCGGCTCAAAGGCCTGGATGGACAGACGGTGCAGGGTCGGTGCACGGTTGAGCAGCACGACGCGGCCGTCGATGACCTCTTCGAGGATATCCCACACAAAGGTGGCACCGCGGTCGATAGCGCGCTTGGCGCCCTTGATGTTCTCGACCTTGCCGAGCTCGACCAGGCGCTTCATGACGAAGGGCTTGAAGAGCTCCAGCGCCATGGTCTTGGGCAGACCGCACTGGTGCAGCAGCAGCTTGGGGTCGGTAACGATAACCGAACGGCCGGAGTAGTCGACACGCTTACCCAGCAGGTTCTGACGGAAACGACCCTGTTTGCCCTTGAGGGCCTCGGCGAGCGACTTGAGCGGGCGACCGCCACGGCCAGAGACCGGGCGACCACGACGGCCGTTGTCGAACAGGGCGTCCACGGACTCCTGGAGCATGCGCTTCTCGTTGTTCACGATGATCGCGGGGGCGTCCAGGTCGAGCAGGCGCTTGAGTCGGTTGTTACGGTTGATCACGCGGCGATACAGGTCGTTGAGGTCGGACGCGGCGAAGCGGCCGCCGTCGAGCTGGACCATCGGGCGCAGATCGGGCGGAATGACCGGGATGACGTCCAAGATCATGTTCGCGGGGCTGTTGCCGCCCTTCAGGAAGGCGTCAACGACCTCGAGGCGCTTGACGGCCTTCTCGCGCTTCTGCTTCTGGGAGTCCTCGTCGGCGATGATGGCCTTGAGCTTCTCGGCCTCGGAGGGGAGGTCGATGGCAGCGAGCAGGTCGCGGACAGCCTCGGCACCCATACCACCCTTGAAGTACATGGAGTAGTAGCGGGTCATCTCGCGGAACAGCGGCTCATCGGAGATGAGGTCGCGCTCGGTGAGCTTCATGAAGGCGTTGAAGGCGTCCGTGCGGAGCTGCTTCTCGTCCTTGCACTCTTCCTCGATGTCAACGATGCCAGAGGCGATCTCCTCGGGGGTCAGCGGCTCCTCGTCGGAGAACTCGTCAAAGTTCTCAGGGTCGCCCTGCTCCTTGAGGGACTCGATCTGGCGAGCGCACTCGGCATCGATCTCTTCCAGATCGGCGGCAAGTTCCTCGCGCAGGTCGTCGGCGTCGGCCTCGCGAGCCTCGTAGTCAACCTCGGTGATGATGTAGCTGGCAAAGTACAGAACCTTCTCGAGGTCCTTGGACTTGATGTCGAGCATACGGCTCATCGGGAAGCTCGTGGGGCTCTTGAAGTACCAAATGTGGGACACGGGAGCGGCGAGCTCGATGTGGCCCATGCGGTCGCGACGCACCTTGGCCGAGGTGACCTCGACGCCGCAGCGCTCGCAGACGATGCCCTTAAAGCGGATGCCCTTGTACTTGCCGCAGGAGCACTCCCAGTCCTTGGCGGGACCGAAAATCTTCTCGCAGAACAGGCCGTCCTTCTCGGGCTTGAGGGTACGGTAATTGATGGTCTCCGGCTTCTTGACCTCACCGTGCGACCAGGAACGGATCTGGTCGGCGGAGGCAAGGGAGATCTTTACCGAGTCAAAATCAGTAGCTTCGAAATCTGCCACAGTCAACTACTCCTTATCAGTGGTCGTGGCGGCGACAGCCTCGGGTGCCTCGGCGGTCTCGGCATCCTCGGCCTCGACGTCGGCGTCAACGCCGGCGAGCGCAGCCAGGTCGTCGAGAGCAGAGGTCTCCTCGGCGGTCACAGGGGCGGAGGCGTCCTCGTCGGCATCGTGCATGGGCTCGATGTCCAGCGCGAGGGAACGGATCTCCTTGACGAGAACCTTGAAGGACTCGGGGATACCCGGAACCGGGACGTTCTCGCCCTTGACGATGGACTCGTAGGTCTTGACGCGGCCCACGGTATCGTCGGACTTGACGGTCAGGATCTCCTGCAGGACGTTGGAAGCACCGTAAGCGTACAGTGCCCAAACTTCCATCTCGCCGAAGCGCTGGCCGCCGAACTGAGCCTTGCCGCCCAGAGGCTGCTGGGTAACCAGGCTGTAAGGGCCGGTCGAACGGGCGTGGATCTTGTCGTCGACCATGTGGCCGAGCTTGAGGATGTAGGACGTACCCACGGTAATGGGCTCGCGGAACTCCTCGCCGGTGCGGCCGTCGAACAGACGGGTCTTGCCGCGCTCGTCAAGCTGGGTGACGAACTCGGGGCGCATGTGATCGCCAAAGGCAGCGGTGGCCTTGTTGAGCATGTTCTTGTTGGCACGACGGATGACCTCGGCGATCTCGTCCTCCTTGGCGCCGTCGAAGACGGGCGTGGCGGTGAAGAACGGACCGGGGACGTACTTGTCGGAGTCGGCCTGCTCGGTATCCCAACCGCAGGCAGCAGCCCAGCCAAGGTGGCACTCGAGCAGCTGGCCGACGTTCATACGCGAAGGAACGCCCAGCGGGTTGAGGATAACGTCGATCGGGGTACCGTCAGCCATGTAGGGCATGTCCTCGACCGGCAGAACGTTACAAATAACACCCTTGTTGCCGTGGCGGCCGGCGATCTTATCGCCCTGCTGGATCTTACGACGCTGGGCGACGTAGACGCGCACCTGCTCGTTAACGCCGGGGGCCAGGTCGTCGCCGTTCTCGCGGCTAAAACGGACGACGTCGATGACGCGGCCGTAAGCGCCGTGAGGCATCTTAAGGGAGGTGTCGCGGACGTCGTGGGCCTTGGCACCGAAGATGGCGCGCAGCAGGCGCTCCTCGGCGGTCAGAGCGCTCTCGCCCTTAGGCGTGACCTTGCCGACCAGGATGTCGCCAGGGCCGACCTCGGCGCCGATGCGGATGATGCCGTCCTCGTCGAGGTTGGCAAGCATGTCCTCGGAGAGGTTCGGGATCTCGCGGGTGATCTCCTCGGGGCCGAGCTTGGTGTCGCGGGCGTCGATCTCGTGACGGGTGATGTTGATGGTCGTCAGCAGGTCCTCGGCCACCAGGCGCTCGGACACGACGATACCGTCCTCGTAGTTGAAGCCTTCCCACGGCATGTATGCCACGGTGAGGTTCTGACCCAGTGCGAGCTCGCCATGATCGGTCGAAGGACCGTCAGCCAGGGGCTCGCCCTGCTCAACGGTGTCACCGACGCGCACGAGCGGACGGTGGTTGATGCAGGTGGACTGGTTGGAGCGCTGGTACTTGGCCAGGTGATACTCGTCCATGCCGCCGGCATGCTTGACGATGATCTTGGCGGCGTCGGCAAAGATGACCTCGCCGGCATTCTTGGCCAGGGTGACCTCGCCGGAGTCCAGAGCGGCGCGACGCTCCATGCCGGTACCGACATAGGGAGCAGCAGGGTGAACCAGCGGCACGGCCTGGCGCTGCATGTTAGCGCCCATCAGCGTACGCTTGGCGTCGTCGTGCTCGAGGAACGGGATCAGCGTGGCTGCGACGGAGAGCATCTGACGCGGCGAGACGTCCATGTAGTCGACGTCCTCGACAGGCACGTCGGCGGGAGCGCCGAAGGAGCCGTCGAAGTCGCGGGTACGGGCGATCACGGTGTGCGGGCGGACAAGCTTGCCCTCGGCATCGGTCGTGATGAACTCGTTGGTCTTGGGATCGAGCGGCGTGTTGGCCGGCGCGATGACGTGCTTCTCTTCCTCGTCAGCGGTCATCCAGTCGATCTGGTCGGTGGCAACGCCGTTCTCGACGCGACGGAACGGAGCCTCGATGAAGCCGTACTCGTTGACGCGGGCGTAGAGGGCGAGCGAGCCGATCAGGCCGATGTTGGGGCCTTCGGGGGTCTCGATCGGGCACATGCGGCTGTAGTGCGAGTTGTGGACGTCGCGGACGGCCGTCGGCACGTTGGTGCGGCGGCTGGAGCCCGACTTGTGGCCGGCAAGACCGCCAGGGCCGAGTGCGGACAGACGGCGCTTGTGGGTCAGACCGGTCAGGGGGTTCGCCTGGTCCATGAACTGCGAGAGCTGCGAGGAACCGAAGAACTCCTTGATGGAGGCAACGATCGGGCGGATGTTGATGAGCGACTGCGGGGTGATCTCGTCGATGTCCTGGGAGCTCATGCGCTCACGGACGACGCGCTCCATACGGCTCATGCCGATACGGAACTGGTTGGCGACGAGCTCGCCGACGGTGCGGATACGGCGGTTGCCAAAGTGGTCGATGTCGTCGACCTTGAAGCCCTGCTCGCCGGCAGCGAGGGACAGCAGGTAGCGCAGCGTCGCGACGATATCCTCGTCGGTGAGCACCGTGACCTCTTCCTCGGTGGTGAGGTTGAGCTTCTTGTTGACCTTGTAACGACCGACGCGGGCCAGATCGTAGCGCTGCGGGTTAAAGAGCAGGCCCTCGAGCAGGCTGCGGGAAGCATCCACGGTGGGAGGCTCGCCCGGGCGCAGGCGACGGTAGATCTCGATGAGGGCATCCTCGCGGGTGAGGGCGGTGTCGCGCTCCAGGGTGCGCTTGATCACATCGGAGTTGCCGAGCAACTCGATGATGTCGTCGTTGGTGACGGCAATGCCAAGGGCGCGCAGGAACATCGTGGCACTCTGCTTGCGCTTACGGTCGATGGAGACCATGAGCTGGTCGCGCTTGTCGACCTCAAACTCAAGCCAGGCACCGCGGGACGGGATGATCTGGGCCTTGTAGATCTGCTTGCCCGAATCCATCTCGGAGCTGTAGTACACGCCCGGGGAACGGACGAGCTGCGAGACGACGATACGCTCGGTACCGTTGATGATGAAGGTGCCCTGATCGGTCATCATGGGGAAGTCGCCCATAAAGACGAGCTGCTCCTTGATCTCGCCGGTCTCCTTGTTGGTGAGACGGACGTCGGTCAGGAGCGGAGCCTGATAGGTCATGTCCTTCTCGCGGCACTCCTCGACGGTGTGCGCGGGATCGCCGAACTGATGCTCGCCGAAGGTAACCTCGAGAACATGGTTCTGGCTCTGGATGGGGCTGGATTCCTTGAACGCCTCACGAAGGCCCTCGTCCTTAAAACGCTCAAAGGATTCCCTTTGAACAGAGATAAGGTTGGGTAGCTCCATGGCCTCCGGGATTTTCCCGAAGCTGACGCGCTTGCGCTCAGTGGCAGTGTATGCGTAGGTCACCAGGTTTTTCCTCCTTCACGGAAATGCTCGGTGGGTTGGCGAGGCATAGCTTCGCCAGTTATCGCAACCTAATAGTTTATCAGGTACCGACCGTTGGGCAAGAAAAGCCTTGACGCGATTGAGTTTTTGGAGTAGCAAAGTTTTTCGACAGAAAACATGCAGGTAGATGGGTGTGTATCGAACATCTGTTCATATATTTTCTGTGAACAGAGAGCCGGCAATCGCAGCTCTTATAAAAAACGGGCGCGAACCGAGGTCCGCGCCCGTAAATGTCGATGTCCGAAGGCTTACTTGCGCATCAATCCGCCGCGCTCGTCGATGGCGTCCCAGAAGGCATCGGCAAAGCGGGGATCGCTTGCAGCCATGAGGGCGTTGGTGGCCATCCAGCCAGAGGGAGTGCCGGTGTCGTAGCCCGACAGCGGGTCGATGACGACGGCATACATGGCCTCACGGTCGAGCGAACGGGCCATGGCGTCGGTGAGCTGGATCTCGCCGCCCTTGCCGGCCTGCTGATCTGCCAGCAGGTCCATGACCAGCGGGCTCAGCAAGTAGCGACCGACGATGTACAGGTTGGACGGAGCCGCCTCGGGAGCGGGCTTCTCGACCAGACCGCCGATACGCCAGACAGCGCCCGGCTCTGCATCGGCAACGTCCTCGGCGCCCTCGAGCGAACCGACGCGCTCGCCGGCGATAACGCCGTAGCGGCTGACTTCCTCGGGCGAGCAAGCAGCGACGGCGATAACCGAAGCTCCACCGTGCTCCTTGGAAACGGCGAGCATCTTGTCGCAGATGTCGCGATTAGGCACAACGTAGTCGCCCAGAAGAACCAGGAAGTTCTCCCCTGCCACGGCGTCGGCAGCAGAGCGGATAGCATGGCCGAGGCCCTTGGGCTCGTACTGATAACGGAAGTCGACCGGCATACCGCCAGCGTGGGCGACGGCATCGGCATAGGCGTTCTTGCCGCGCTCGCGCAGCAGGTTCTCGAGCGAGCGATCGGGCTGGAAGTAGTTCAGTAGCTCGGGCTTACCGGGAGATGTAACGATGATGGCGTCGTCGACTTCCTCGGGGTCGAGCGCCTCCTCGACGACGTACTGAATGACGGGCTTGTCGAGCACCGGCAGCATCTCTTTGGGCGTGCACTTGGTGCCAGGCAGAAAACGCGTGCCAAGACCGGCGGCGGGGATGATTGCCTTCATGTTATTCAAAGATCCTTTCGCAGGCGCAAAAGCGCCCCATGCGTGCGGCGCACAGCCGCAGACCAAATTGCGATACCCAAGCATCTTACCGCTGGAACTATATGTCACTACAAGGCAGAGACAATTCTTCAGCAGGTCAACGCAAATTATTGCTCGAATGGTGCAATTTTATTGCCCAACGGCAGGGCACCCGATACGACGCAAATCACAGAATATGGCAGTTTGAGCTACCGATGTCGAGGGACCGAAAAACAAAAAAAGACGGGGCTCGCAATGCGAACCCCGCCTGCAAAGAAATCTGGCGAGAAAGCCTGATTACTTGAGGGTGACAGCAGCGCCAGCAGCCTCGAGCTTCTCCTTGGCAGCCTCGGCGTCCTCCTTCTTGGCACCCTCGAGAACAGCCTTGGGAGCGCCCTCGACGACCTCCTTGGCCTCCTTCAGGCCAAGGTTGGTGAGCTCACGGACGGCCTTGATGACCTGGATCTTGTTGTCGCCGAAGCCCTCGAGCACGACGTCAAACTCGGTCTTCTCCTCGGCCTCAGCAGCGCCAGCAGCGGGAGCGGCGACAACAGCGGCAGGAGCAGCGGCGGAAACGCCGAAGGTGTCCTCGATAGCCTTGACGAGCTCGGAAGCCTCGAGAAGGGTCATTTCCTTAAGAGCATCGATGATCTCATCGGTGGTAAGCTTAGCCATTTCTAAGTCCTTTCGGTTTCCGTGTCTGTGCACGGAGATCAGTTAAAACACGACGCGAATGCGCCAGGGGTGCGGCGTTGCCGCCGCGGGTGAAAACAGCAACTAGGCTGCCTTCTGCTCGGAGACCTGCTGGATCGAACGAGCGAGACCAGAGGAAACGCCGTTGACGCAGACAGCGATGTCGCGAGCGAAACCGGAGATGAGACCGGCGATCTGGCCGAGAAGCTGATCCTTGGTGGGCAGCTCGGCGATAGCCTTAACATCATCAGCGGAAACGGCCTTGCCGTCGGAGATACCGCCCTTGATCTCAAGGACGCCCTTGGACTTAGCGGAGAAGTCCTTAAGGGCCTTAGCGGCCTCGACCGGCTCGGTCTCGTAGAACACATAAGCGACGGGGCCGGCGAGGATCTCGTCGATCTCGGGCTGCTCCTGGTTCTTGAGGGCGATCTTGACCAGGTTGTTCTTGTAGACCTTCATCTCGGCGCCGCACTCGCGAAGCTGATGACGCAGCTCCTGAGCCTGCTTAACCGTCAGACCGTTGTAGTTGACGACGAACAGACCGGCGTTCTCGGCGATACGGGACTCGATCTCTGCAACCTTGTCGATTTTGTACTGCTGGGGCATGAATTACACCTCCTCGAATTCTTTCCGGGCACGGTCCGCCACAAGGACGTGACGGGGGCATGTCCAAAAAGAAAGCCCCCGCGCTGCATGAGCGACGGGGGCGAGAAGACATATCTACTCGACCACCTCGGCTGGCGGGAAGTCCCATTAAGCTCGCGGGTAAGACCCGTTTGCGCCGGCTGTCTCTGGCAGCGGATTCGTGCGTGAACCGAAAGTATTATGGCGGGGACCCCGGCGTCGGTCAACGGGCGCGAGGATTCGTACACAAACCCTGCATACGCTCCGGTCCGAGGGGCCGGGTTGAGATTTTCGCTCGGTCAAGTCCTGGCTCGCACGAAGAGCACATTAAGTGCTCTTCGGCTCGTGCGGAATCTACGAAAATCTCAACCCGGCCCCTCGGACCGGAGCTGCGGTAACTTTGCTGCGAATCCTCGTGTCCGTTGAGCGACGCGCCCCACTCATAATGCTTGGGTCGGTGGGCTGATGTGTTGCGTCCCGTTGGGCTATAAGGTTGAAATGAAGGTGGACAGGCGATTTAGGCCTTCGTCCAAATCTTGGTCGGAAACGCAGTAGCTTAGGCGGATGTGGCCTTCGGTGCCGAAACAGTCGCCCGGGACTAGGGCTACGTTTGCTTCTTTGATAGCTTTGATACAGAAGTCTTCGCTGGTTAGGCCGAACTTTTTGATGCTCGGGAAAGCGTAGAAGGCGCCCGCCGGTTCCACTACGTCGAGGCCCATGGCGCTTAAGGCTGCGAGCACGCGTTCGCGGCGGGCTCGGTAGACTTTGAGCATGGGGGTGGGATCGACGGTCAGGGCTCGGGCTGCGGCGTCCATTTCGAAGGAGACGGCGCTCGATACTAGGTATTGGTGAGCTTTTGCGATCTCGGCGATGACGGGGGCTGCGGCTGCGAGCCAACCCAGGCGCCAGCCGGTCATAGCCCAGGGCTTGGAGAAGCTCTCGATGACGACCGTCTGCTCGCGAAGCTCCGGGTGACGCTGGGCAAAGCGCTCGTAGCCATCCACATAGACCAGACGGTTATACACGTCGTCGCAGACCACGTAGATGCCCGTCTGCTCCGCCACGTGCGCCACGGCGTCGAGCGAAGCCGCGTTGAGGATACAGCCCGTAGGATTGTTGGGCGAGCAGATGACGATAGCCTTGGTCGCCGGCGTCACGCAAGCACGAAGCGCATCCTCGTCAATCTGAAATTGCGCAGGCTCCGTATCCAAAAAGACTGCTTTGGCGTGGTTGGCCACAACGATGCTTTCGTACAGGCCAAAGGCCGGCGTGGGGATAATGACCTCGTCGCCGGGGTTGAGCATAGCCATGAATGTTGCCGACAGTGCCTCGGTCGCACCGTCGGTCAGGATGACCTCGTCAGCCGAAAACGTAAGGCCCGCGTCCCCCATATAGGCAGATAACGCCTCACGCAGGGCGGGGCGACCGTTGTTGGGCGGATAGTGTGTGTCACCGCGGTCCAGTGCGGCGGTCACCTCGGCGCTAATCACATCGGACGTGGGAAAATCGGGCTCGCCGAGCGCGAGCGCGATGCACCCCGGATGCTGGGCGGCGAGCGCGTTAATCCGGCGGATACCGGAGGGCTTGAGCATGGCAAGCGAGGTATTCATGGGCAGACGCATGGCGTTCCTTTCGTAAGGGTTGCACTAGGATAGCGCGGCGGGGCGCCACCAGACGGTGTAACCTAAACGGAAACGAGCCGGAAAGGAGATGGCATGGAGACGACCGCGCGCGGCGACGTACCAAAAACACTGAACACCATTGCGTATATCAGTATTCCCAATAGCGCCGATCTTGATTTTTTGCTCTGGGACCTGCAGGATGCCATCGCCGCCTATGCTCAACTTTCCGGCACCGCACTCCCCCGCCCGGTCGACTTGAAGGCAAATGACGCCGGCAGCGTTGCCGATGGCATCGTGCTGGCCATTGAAGATGTGGCTGACGATGAGACGTTGACAGCCATCGAGCAGGCGCTTGAGCGCTTTGGCGGTACGGGAACGCGCGTCTATGCCGCGATTCGAGCCGCACAAGAGGGCACTGAGCAGGCGCGTGGGACCGCCGTTCGCCTGCACAAGGCATGTGAGCGCCATGATCAATTGTGGTGTGGCGGCGTTGCCATCTGCGCCGGCAGCGGCATCGCAGCGCTTCGCCATTCCCCACGCATGGGCCTCTTGCGACGACCGTTTTCTGAGGCCATGGACAAGCTCGTGGGCGCCGTTCGCATGGGATGTTCCGTCGAACACGCGCAAAAGCTCGGTGGTGCCGCAACGGGTGGCGTCGACACCGACGGCATGGTGCGCGCCACGTCTGCACTGCCCACACCGATCTGGCACGCCGTTATGAGGCATCTTGCCGAGCACTCAAACTGCTAAATCGAAAAAGCCTGCCAATCAGCGGCGCCGCTCCACCGCTCGACAAGGCGTTCCAGGCGCCAGGCGGCATTGGCGGGACTTGTCGAGGGCAGGACAATGGCAGACAGCCCCGTCCGATCTTGCAAGTAGCGTTTGTAGAGCCGCCCTGCCGTACCGCCGTTACAGACAACGACCTCGATCGACGCGGCATCGGTAATGCGCTCGATATGTGCCGGCACAACGTTGCGGATGCTCGCGTCACTCGAGCCCTTAATGTCGCAGCTCTCGACCACATCCCACAGGGCTACGCCGCCGTTCAGCAGCATGGCCCGCTTGGCGGCAATAGAGGCATCGAGCGTCGCGGGCTCACCGCTTGCCAAAAGATTGCCCTCGTTGGGCGGCACAGGCATACCGAGGCACGTGGCCATCACACGCCAAAAGCGATTCTGAGGGTTGCCGTAATAAAAGGCATTGGCGCGCGAAAGCACCGAGGGAAACGATCCGAGCACCAAAACGCGCGAGCGCTGGTCGAACACGGGCTCAAACCCATGCTCAATATGTTGATAGCCCTCGTCGGACGCAGCCATGGCCTAGGCCCTCAGCAGATAACGAACCTCATAGGGCGCAAGCTCAAGGGTGCCCGTCAGCTCGACCGTGGGCGCATCGTCGGCAAGCAGGTCGACGAAGGACCCGTTGAGCTCGCCGGCGCCAAAGGTGTAAGGCTCACCCACGGCATTCACCGCCACGAGTACCGTCGCGCCGTCACAGGCGCGCTCGAACAGCAGCTGCTTGTTCTGGATCACCACGTTGCGATAGGCACCGTAGTTGAGAGCACGGGCAGCCGCGTCGTCGGCCGAGCGAAGGTGCGCAAGCTGCGTGATGAACGCCGTCAGCTCGTTGGGCGCAGGCTCATTGAGCGCAGGTCGCAGCGCCCAGTCGCCATCGGGGCCACCCTTTTCGCCGGCAATTCCCCACTCGCTGCCATAGTAGACGCACGGGATGCCCGGCATGCCAAAGAGCATGCCGTAGGCGGGACGCAGACACGACTTGTCGGTGAGGATACTTGCCAGGCGCGGCACATCGTGGTTGTCGACAAACGACAGCAGATGTTTGCCGCGGTAGATGCACCACGGATCGCCGCCAAACTGGCGGTGCAGCGAATGGGCGATCTCGAACATGTTGACCGAGTTAAAGCTGGAGTACAGGCCCTTGTAGCACTCGTAGTTGGTGCAGGAGTCGAGCATCTCGTCGTTGACGATTTGGTTGTAGTCGCCGTGGAGCGTCTCGCCGATCAGCACAAAGTCGGGCTTGAGCTCACGGGTAAAGACGTGCAGGCGGCGCATAAAGTCGCGGTCGAGCATATAGGCAACGTCCAGGCGCAGGCCGTCGACGCCAAAGACCTCGGCCCAGCGGCGCACGGACTCGAGCAGGTAATCGACCACAGCGGGATTTTGCAGGTTGAGCTTCACAAGCTCAAAATGGCCTTCCCAGCCCTCGTACCAAAAGCCATCGCCATAGCAGGAATCGCCGTCAAAGCTAATGTGGAACCAGTCCTTGTACGGCGAGTCCCACTTGCGCTCCTGCACATCGCGGAAGGCCCAAAAACCGCGGCCGACGTGGTTGAAGACGGCATCGAGCACCACGCGGATGCCATGGGCGTGCAGCGTGTCGCATACGGCGGCAAAGTCGGCATCCCCGCCCAGGCGACGGTCTATATGGCGCAGGCTGCGCGTGTCGTAGCCATGGCTGTCGGATTCGAGCGGCGGGTTAATGAGCACAGCTCCAATACCGAGTTCCTGCAGGTAGTCGGCCCATTGGGCGATTTTCATAATGGGGGCATCGGAGCTAGCTGTGGCGTTGGCAGCCTGGGCGAGCTCATCCTCGGCAACGGGGGCGGCGTTTTCGCGCGGAGCTCCGCAAAAGCCCAGCGGATAGATCTGATAGAACGTCGTCTCGTATGCCCACATAGCAACCTCCCGGGTAACTTTCACGCAACGCCATCCATTGTATGCCCGCCGCGCATCCCCTCCCCCAAAATAAGTTGCGGTGAAATACGGACTGTTTACCAGGTTTACTGGGCTAAACACTCCGTATTCCACCGCAACTGATGAGGAGGATGTGGCTAGGCGACGGGCTTTGCACGGCGTATGGCTGGGAACATCACCGTGATGGCGAGGATGACGCCCACGACGGCAATCGCCCCGCCCACAAAGCCGATCCAGGCGATACCGGGACCCGAAACCACGGCTCCGCCGATCGCGGTACCCGTGCCGATACCGAGGTTGAACAGGCCCGAGAAGATCGACATGGCGACGGCCGACGAATCTGCCGGCGTGTGCTTGATGAGCTCGGCCTGAAACGCCACGTTAAAGGCCGTGGCGCAGCAACCCCACAGTGCGCAGACGGCAAGCACTGTCACGAGCGACGATGCGGCCGGCCCCATGAGCAGCAGGGCCACCGGCACGCCGGAGAGCGTGATAGCCAAGAACGGGAAGCGATGCCCATCGAACAGGCGGCCAAACAGCCAGCTTCCGAGCAAACCAGAGCAGCCAAACGCCGTCAGCGTCATGGTAATGGCGCCCGCATCGACGTGCGCGACCTGCGCCAGGAAGGGCTCGATATAGCTGTAGCTTGCGTAATAGCCGGTCGCCATGAAGACCGTGACTGCGTAGAGCGCGATGAGGAGCGGGTTCTTGAGCAGCTCGGGCAGCTGTTTGACAGTAAAGCGCTCACCCGTCGGCATGGCCGGGAACACCGCTGCCTGGTAGACGACCGCGATGGCTGAGAGGCCCCCGACCACGGCAAACGTCATGCGCCAGCCCACGGCCAAGCCAATGGCGCGACCGAGCGGCAGGCCAAAGATCTGCGCGATGGACGAGCCAGTGGCGATCATGCTGATGGCGAGCGCCCCATGGCGCGTGTCGACCAGGCGCGAGGCCATAATCGAAGCGACCGACCAGAACACGGCATGCGCGCAAGCGACCACCAGGCGCGCGCAGACCAAGATGGGATAGGTGGGCGCCACGGCGGACAGGAACTGGCCGAGCGAGAACACGGCAAGCACGCCCAGCAGCATCCGCTTGAACTCGAAGCGCGAGGCAAACACCATGAGCGGCAACGACAGCAGCATGACGCCCCAGGCATAGACCGAGATCATGATGCCAGCTTGGGCCTCGGTAAGCGAGAACGACGCGGCGATATCAGTCAAAAGGCCGATGGGCATAAACTCCGACGTGTTGAACACGAACGCACAGCAGGTGAGCCCGACGAGTGGGAGCCACTGCTTGAGCGTGATGCCGTCTTGCCTTGTCTGAGTCATATATAACGTCTCCAATCGTTTTGAGCGGAGGCGATTATATAGCAACGGCCCCGCATCCGTCAGTACAGATGCGGGGCCGAAAACAATTCGATACACAGAGGTTGCGCCGTCAATTCATAACTAAGCCAACCCCAGCAATATGCCCGCCGAATGCACGACAAACGCCACGATCCAGGCAACGGCGACCTGAAACGCGAATACGGCCACGGCATAGCGCGCGCCCAACTCGCTCTTGACGGCGCCGATTGCCGCCACACAAGGCGGGTACAGCAATGTAAAGACCAAGAACACGTAGGCGGTAAACGGCGAAAACATGGTCGACAGCGCCGCGGGCGACGTTGCGCCCAAAAGCACCGTGAGCGTCGAGATGACGCTCTCCTTGGCAATGAGCCCCGTGACGAGCGCCGTCGAGGCGCGCCAGTCGCCAAAGCCGAGCGGGGCCAACACCGGCGCGATGATGCTACCCAGACCGGCAAGCAGGCTTTGCGACTGGTCGGCGACCACGTTAAAGCGGATGTCGAACGTCTGAAGGAACCAGATGACCACGGTCGCGGCAAAGATAATGGTAAAGGCCTTGGTGATGAAGTCCTTGGCCTTATCCCATGCCAGCATCACCGTCGTCTTGACGCTCGGCAGGCGGTAATTGGGGAGCTCCATGATAAACGGCACCGGGTCGCCCTTAAATGCCGTGCGGTTGAGCACCAAAGCCGCGACGCAGCCGACCACGATACCGATCAGATAGAGCGAGACCATGGCGGGAACCGTCGCCTGCGGGAAAAACGCCCCGCACAGCAAGCCGTAAACCGGCAGCTTGGCTGAGCAGCTCATAAACGGCGTGAGCATGACCGTCATCTTGCGGTCGTGCTCGGATGGGAGCGTACGGGTCGACATGATAGCCGGCACGGTGCAGCCAAAACCGACGAGCATGGGCACGAAACTGCGGCCCGACAGGCCAAAGCGACGCAACACCTTATCCATGACAAAGGCCACGCGCGCCATGTATCCAGAGTCTTCCAGAATGGAGAGGAACAAAAAGAGCACGACGATAATCGGCAGGAAGGTCAGCACACTGCCCACGCCCGTAAGCACGCCGTCGACAGCCAGCGAGCGCACCACGTCGTTGGTACCGAACGCCTTGAGGCCCGCATCGGCCGAGGCGATGATGGCAGCGATACCGTCCTCCATGAGTCCCTGCAACGCCGCGCCGATCACGCCAAACGTCAGCCAAAAGACGAGGCCCATGATCACCAGAAACGCCGGAATGGCTGTGTAACGACCTGTCAGGATGCGGTCAATCTTGACGGAGCGCACGTGCTCGCGGCTCTCGTGCGGCTTGACGACGCAACGCCCGCACACGTCGCCGATAAAGCTAAAACGCATATCGGCCAGCGCAGATAGGCGGTCGGTGCCGGCCTCGCCCTCCATCTGGGTGATGATGTGCTCGATAGCGTCGAGCTCATTGCGATCCAGGTGAAGCGCCTCGGTTACCAGCTCATCGCCCTCGACCAGCTTGGTCGCCGCAAAGCGCACCGGGATGTGCGCCGTCACGGCATGGTCCTCGATCAGGTTAGCAATACCGTGGATGCAGCGATGCAGCGCACCGCCGTCCGGACCGTCGGGCGCGCAAAAGTCCAGGCGACCAGGGCGCTCGCGGAACCGCGCCACGTGCAGGGCGTGGTCCACCAGCTCGCCGATGCCCTCGTTGCGGGCAGCGCTAATGGGAACAACGGGCACGCCCAACAGGCTCTCGAGCAGGTTGACGTCCACGGCGCCGCCGTTGGCGGTTACCTCGTCCATCATGTTGAGCGCGATGACCATGGGGCGGTCGAGCTCCATGAGCTGCAGTGTCAGGTACAGGTTACGCTCGATGTTGGTGGCGTCAATGATGTCAATGATGGCGTCCGGGCGCTCGTCGAGGATGAACTGACGGCTCACGACCTCTTCGCCTGTGTACGGCGACAGGGAGTAAATGCCAGGCAGGTCGGTAACGCTCGCCTCGGGATGGTTGCGGATGGTGCCATCTTTGCGGTCGACCGTCACGCCGGGAAAGTTACCGACGTGCTGGTTGGAGCCCGTCAGCTGGTTGAATAACGTGGTCTTGCCGCAGTTTTGGTTGCCGGCGAGGGCAAAGTGCAGCGGCGCGCCCTCGGGCACGGCCGTCTTTGCCGCACGGGGCGAATACGTCCCCTCGCCCAGGGCCGGATGCTCCGTCGTGCCGATTGCGGCGTTAGCGCGCGGACCCGTATCGGTGTCGTGAATACCCACAAGCTCGATGCGAGCGGCATCGTCCTTGCGCAGTGTCAACTCGTAGCCACGCAGGCGGATCTCGAGCGGGTCACCCATGGGGGCGTACTTCATCATGGTGACTTCGGTGCCCGGCGTTAGACCCATGTCCAAAATATGCTGTCGGAGTGCCTGATCGTCCGATGCCACCGATGCGACAACGGCGTCCTTTCCAATCTCGAGCGTATCGAGCTTCACGTCCGTGTTCCTCCCCCGGCGCCCACAGGGCGTTGTATTTATGTTCACCAAGGCTAACCGTTTGCCATGGCTAACCAATTTTAAGCTTACATGATAGCGTGAACACGCAACGACGTTCAATCGACAGATTGCTGCAAGGACCGTCCCCAAGTGCCGACACAAAAGGAACGTCCCCAAGTGCCGCATCTGGGCCATGGCAACGCCGATGTTTTGGCGCGGACAGACACTATGACCCAATCCGAGGGCACTAAAAAGATAGGAGCCCCCGCTCGTGGCCGCGGGTCGGGGCTGCGACAATGATGTTGAAGTGCCATAGGCGCAGCCGCGCCGCAACGAGGTTGGGAGGCTCCCA